>JAEDMD010000269.1 GCA_016303195.1 Oscillospiraceae bacterium
GGGGTGAATGAGGGGGACAGCGTCCCCCTGACAAAGTAGTAAAGCAAGCGCAGCAATGCTTTACGGTCGTTTCGCAATAACTATGTCTTACCACAAAAAAGTAAATGCGGTTGCCCTGAAGCACACCTGACAGCTTGCGTGAATATCTGTAAAATCTAATCAAAAATGCGATTAAATACGGTGACGGCAGATGGATCAAAATAGGTTTCGATAAAATGGACAGATGTGAGCTTATCACAGTAACAAATACCGGATGTCCCCTCGAAGAAAAGAAGTTTCCGCAGATATTCGGGAGCTTTCATCGTGGCAGCAATGCCAATAAGATACAAGGCAACCAAGCATAACATAAAACACATTTTTTTGACAAGTTTGATTGATGGACAATTTCTGAATGCCGTGATATAATTTTCATAGAAACCGTATAAAGGAGGATTTCTATGAAAAAGGTACTTAAAATCACGGTGATAGTCATTGTTTCGCTTATAATTATTCTGTCAGCCGCTTTTGGAGTTTATTGGCATCATAATCTGCACTGGTATGACAAATATCAAAAAGCACTTGATAAGGTGGGGGCTGAGGAAAAAAAGTTTACTCTGCCAAACGGAAATGTCATCAATTACGGTGAAGTAAGGAATGACAAGCCCGCACTGCTTCTTATTCACGGACAAATGAGTGTATGGGAGGACTACGCACTTGTAATGCCCGAACTTTGCAAAAACTGGCATATTTATGCAGTCGATGTGTACGGACACGGCGGTTCGTCCCACGATGAAAGCCTTTACTATATTGATACAAACGGCGATGATATCATAACATTTATCGATGAAGTGATCGGTGAGCCGACAGTTGTTGCAGGTCATTCAAACGGTGCGCTGACGGCAGCATATATTGCGGCTTATGGCGGAGAGAATATCGCAGGTGCAGTGCTTGAAGATCCTCCTGTTTTCAGCACTCAGGGTGAAGGCTGGGAGCAGAGCTTTGCGTACCTTGACACCTACAAAAATCTCCACGATTATAATAATTCGGATAAGACCGAGTGCTGGGATGCCTATTATCTTCGTCATTGCTATTGGGGACAGCTTTTCATGAAAGACTCAATGCCAAGTATCGCAGATTATGCACAGAACTATCACGAAAAGCACCCCGATGAGCCTGTGAAGATAGGTTTTCTGCCGTCCTCGATATGGTATGTATTCCAATTTGCACAGGAGTATGACTTTGCATACGGAGAGCGCTTTTATGACCTTACATGGAATCACGGGCTTACACATGAGCAGATACTTACTGATATTGATGTGCCCTGCGTTTATATCCATGCAAAGGAAAATTCCGCTGAGGACGGAACATATCTCTGTGCAGCTTCCCGTGAACAGGCAGAGCGTGCAGTATCGTATATCGGAGACAATTGCCGCCTTATCGAAACAAGTGACAGCGATCATGTTATCCATACGTCACACAAGGACGAATACATCAACGCTGTTAATCAAATGCAGAAATGAGGTATTATCATGCTGAAAGAAAATCTTATTATTCTACGCAATATCCATGGCTTTTCACAGGAGGAGATAGCCGAGAAGATCGGCATATCACGGCAGGCTTACGCAAAATGGGAAAATGGCGCTACCGTTCCCGATATAGAAAAATGTATGCGCCTTGCCGAGGTTTACGGTGTGACCATTGACAGTCTTGTGAAAACAACGACACTTGACGGTAAAGAGGTTCTTCCGCCTCCGCCGACAGGTAAAAATATCTACGGCTCGGTAACAATAAACGAGCGTGGTCAGCTTGTTGTCCCGAAAGAAGTCAGGGAGAAATTCGGATTGACAGGCGGTCAGCGACTGATCGTTCTGACCGATGATAAAGAAGGCATCGCCCTGATCCCTTCAGAAATGTTTGAAAAGAAAATGCGGCAGGCAATGGAATATGCTTCTGTACAATCGGAGGAATAAAATACAGCAGGGCTTTATATAAATTCTGCACTTTTTCAAAGGCTGAATCCCACCTCAATGCTTTACAGTATGGAGCAAGATGGTAATAATGCCCCTGAGCGTTACACTCAGGGGCATTACTATCTGTTGTCAGTTATTGATTTTATCGCCTTTTCCGCAGTTTTTGTCAAATGCAGGATTGCAGGCATAGAAGTTCTTTGCATCAAGATTGTCTTGAGTGAGACGGAGAGCTTCTCCAAACCGTTGAAAATGGACGATCTCACGCTGTCTGAGAAATCTTATCGGATCACGTACATCAGGATCATCTGCAAGCCTGAGAATATTGTCATAGGTCGTTCTCGCTTTCTGCTCAGCCGCCATATTCTCATGAAGATCGGTTATTATATCCCCTTTCGACTGGAAATACGCCGCAGTAAACGGCGCTCCTGATGCGGCAACAGGATAGATTCCCGTAGTGTGGTCTACAAAATAAGTGTCAAATCCGCTTGCCTTTATTTCCTCGATCGATAATCCCTTTGTAAGCTGATAAAGTATCGCTGATATCATTTCGACATGAGCTAATTCTTCTGTTCATTAATGATATATATTATTACGGCCTAAAAAGAAACCAGTCCCCCATTCCCAAAAAAAGAACGGAGGACTGAGTTAGTAGGAAATTATTCG
>JAEDMD010000270.1 GCA_016303195.1 Oscillospiraceae bacterium
ATAGAAAACATCGTTGACGATTTTGTTGTAGTTCTTGCATTTGCGGCAGGATATCAGGAAATAGTTGACAAAATACATGACATAGCTTCAAGGCATACGCTCTATGTGCCCGATGTTCCCGTAGTCGGTTCGGGACTTTTCACATATGAGTACTGCAAGGAGCATGAGGAGCAGATACAGAAGGTATTTGACAGCCTTGCCGATGATTATTCACGCAAGGTATACGCAAATATCATCAATTTCAAGATCAGCGGAAAGATCGAGTATCTCAGCGAGGTGACCACTTCAAAGGCTGAGATATACAGAAAGATCATCAAGCCCGGTCTTAATGAAGTATATGTTGACCTCGGCGCATACAACGGCGATACTATTAAAGAGCTTCTGGAATTTACCCACGGGAAATATGCGGCAATATTCGCATTAGAGCCTGACAGGAAGAATTTCAAGAAGCTGACAAAGTTCATCGACGGTATGCCTAATGTCTACGCACACAATGCGGCGGCATGGTGCATCGATACGGAGCTTCCGTTTGCGGCAAAGGCAGGCAGACAGTCCGCTATCTCCGCAGGTTCTGAAAATATGGTAGCCGCACGTTCCGTTGACAGCATCCTCGGCAAGAGATCGGCAACCATCATAAAGATGGACGTTGAGGGCTTCGAGCGTGAGGCGATATGGGGCTCGGCTATCAATATAGCGCATAATACTCCGAAAATGATGGTGTCTCTTTATCACAGAAATGAGGATATCTTTGAACTTCCGCTCCTTATCAAGAAGCTGAATCCTGCATACAAGCTGTACATCAGACATCAGCTTTACATCCCTGCATGGGAAACAAATCTCTACGCAACCCCATGAGTTGTTTCAGGGAATTAATATGACATAAAAAAGTCCGTAAGCGATCAAACTTACGGACCTTTTTATATCTGTTATATACTTTCTGCGCTCAGATCTCTCTTGATTCGCAGAGCTTTGAAGATCGGAATAGCAGAAGCAATAGTTAAAAATAAAAAATATTTCTTTTTATCAGAAAAAATATCAAAAAAATAGTGCATTTCAAGAAAAAATGTGTTATAATGTCAATAGTTGCGTTGCGGCTATCATGCCGACCGTTCAGCAATATCATTTTTATAGGGATGGTTTTCCCGAAAGGAGTAATAATTATGGGACTTATTATGGCAGCTCTCTCAGGCTTCAGCTCAACACTGGCCGATACATGGCAGGAGTATTTCGTTTGTGAATCACTTCCTTCGGATATTCTGGTATACAAGGCTAAGAAGCAGGGAAGAAATAAAGGCAGTGAAAATGTTATCACTCAGGGAAGCAAGATCGTTGTTCACGAGGGTCAGGCTATGATCATGGTAGATCAGGGAATCATTATCGAGATCGCTACCGAGCCGGGTGTTTATACATATGATGCAGGTACTCCTGGATTCTTCTCCAGCTCATTCGGCGCAGGCATCAAGAATACATTCAAGGAAGCATGGGAGCGCCTCAAAAACGCAGGTTCTGCCGCTCACGATCAGAGAGTTTACTACTTCAACACCAAGCCGATCCTTGAAAATAAATTCGGCACACAGAATCCTATTCCGTTCAGAATGCAGTATCAGGACCTCGGAAGAAGTTTTACAGTAGGCGTTCGCTGCAACGGTATCTATTCATACAGGATCGTTGACCCCGCATATTTTTATAAGGAAATAAGCGGCAACATCACAGACACTTATCCACGTTCCGCACTGGATACAACACTCAAGTCAGAGTTTATCGACGCTCTCCAGCCTGCATTCGGCAAGATATCCGCATCAGGCATCAGATATGACGAGCTTCCGCTCCGTCAGTCAGAGGTAAAGGAAGCTATCAACGGCGTTCTCAGCAATGACTGGACTGAGAGACGTGGTATCCGTGTTGAGACAGTTTCCATCAATTCCGCTACTATCTCCGACGAGGACAATAAGCGTATCCAGCAGTTCGAGGACAGAGCATGGAATACAAATACAGCAAATGCCGCCGCTACACTGGTCGAGGCTCAGGCTCAGGCCATGCAGGCTGCCGCAAGCAATCCCAACGGCGCTGCTATGGGAATGTTCGGCATGGGCATGGCAGGTCAGGCAGGCGGAATGAATGCTCAGAACCTGTTCAACATGAGCGCACAGCAGGGTGTTGCAGGCGCTACAACTGCTCCGACAGCAGGCGGCTGGAACTGCAAGTGCGGAAAGACAGGCAACACAGGCAAGTTCTGTGCAGAGTGCGGCTCGCCAAAGCCTGCTGATGCTGATGGATGGACTTGTTCATGCGGCGCTGTAAATAAGGGCAAATTCTGCTCTGAATGCGGCAAGCCAAAGCCATCGGGCGCTGCAAAGTATAAGTGCAAGATGTGCGGATGGCAGCCTGAAGATCCGACAAATCCTCCTAAGTTCTGCGCTGAGTGCGGAGATCCTATGACTGACGAGGATATCATAGGCTGAATATAACTGCTGAATAATGAATTTCCAAAGGGCGGACGGAGTTATCGTCCGCCTTTATGTCTGTTTTCTGTAAGAACCTGTCAACATAGGGTGAATGTGCGGATTTTCAGGCATAATTTTGTCGGTGACAAGGCAAAA
>JAEDMD010000271.1 GCA_016303195.1 Oscillospiraceae bacterium
ATCCTGACTGCGCTGAAAACGCTGTGGATGATGTGAGCTTCAATATAAACAAAGGCGAACTTATTGTACTTTGCGGCCCTACTGGAAGCGGAAAATCCACACTTCTGAGGCTCATGAAGCCCGAACTTGTGCCTCACGGTGAAATTTCGGGAAATATCCGCTTTCATGGCTCGCCGCTTTCGGATTCGGTCGGCAAGGTCTCGGCTTCGTCTATCGGGTTCGTCATGCAGTTGCCCGAACAGCAGATAGTTACCGATAAAGTCTGGCACGAACTTGCTTTCGGTCTGGAAAATCTCAATGTCCCGCAAAATGAGATAGCTCGGAAAGTTGCCGAAACTGCCAGTTTTTTCGGCATCGGTGAATGGTACGGACGGGACACCTGCAGTCTATCGGGCGGTCAGAAACAGCTTCTCAATCTGGCATCGGTAATGGCTATGGATCCTGAGATACTCATTCTCGATGAACCGACCGCTCAGCTTGACCCGATAGCGGCGGCTGACTTTATTGCCGCTCTCAAAAAGCTGAATCAGGAGCTTTCGCTGACGGTTATTATCGCTGAACACCGACTGGAAGATGTTGTTCCCGTATGCGACAGATTGATGATAATGGACAAGGGACGGCTAATTTTCAATGACAAGCCCGAAAATGCCGTAAGTTCGCTTCGTGGCGATATGCGTCTGCTTCGTGGTATGCCTGCGGCGGCAAGACTTTATGGTATGCTCGGCGGTCAAAATGAATGTCCGCTGACTGTGCGTCAGGGACGGGAAATGATAGAAAATTACTTTGAAACAGATATCAGCGAACTCCCCGAAACCGAAAAGCATAACGAAAAATCGGATACCGCTCTGGAGTTCGGCAATGTGCGATTCCGCTATGAGCGCATCTCGGATGACGTTCTGCGTGATCTCAGCTTCAAAGTGGGATGCGGAGAGATATTCTGTATTCTCGGCGGAAACGGATGCGGAAAAACCACATCTCTCAAATGTGCGGCAGGACTTCTCAAGCCGTACAGCGGCACGATTAAAATTTTTGGCAAAAAAATCAAAGACTACAAAAATCGCACCCTTTATCATGAATGTCTCGCAATGCTTCCGCAGGATGTTCAGACGGTTTTTATCTGTGATTCGGTGCGTGAGGAGCTTGAAAAATGCGGCGCTGATATGTCGGCTCTGCCTTTTGATATTTCACATCTCCTCGACAAACATCCCTATGACCTTTCGGGCGGTGAACAACAGCTTGCCGCTCTTGCGAGAGTTCTCGCCGCCAAGCCGAAACTACTTCTTATGGATGAACCGACCAAAGGACTTGATGCTGACTGCAAACTGCGGCTCATGGAGATAATCCGTGAGCTGAAAAACAACGGTATTACGGTCGTTATTGTCACACATGATGTGGAATTTGCCGCTGAATGCAGTGACAGATGTGCAATGTTCTTTGACGGGAATATCGTTTCAGCGGGTGAGCCTGTGGAGTTTTTTTCACGGAATTGCTTTTACACAACTGCAGTCAGCCGCATGACAAGGGGGATTTTCAACAATATCGTCACAGTCGGACAGGCCGAGCAGATATGCAGACTCAACAAGCGAAAGGATCAGAAAATATGATCGTCATAAAGAATAAAAAGCTCCGTGATATCATACGTTTCGTTGTGCCTGTTGTGGTCATACCGCTTATTGTATTGTCGGGAGCGCTGGTATTTGACAGAAAAAGGCATATTCTCGTTTCACTTGCTGTTGCAGTTTTTGCGTTGCTTCTCTTTGCGGCAGGCTTTGAGCGGAAAAGTACTGGAACTCGCTGTCTTGTGGTGGTTTCGGTAATGACAGCGCTATGCTTTGCAGGCAGATTCATACCTTTTCTGAAGCCCATTGCCGCTCTGACTATAATAACCGCTCTGTATCTTGGCGGTGAAGCAGGTTTTCTTGTGGGAGCAATGACAGCGATACTTTCCAATTTCTATTTCGGGCAAGGGCCGTGGACTGCATTTCAGATGCTTGCATGGGGAACTATCGGTCTCAGTGCAGGTATATTGGCTGTTCCGCTGAAAAAAAGCCGTGTATTACTTCTCTGCTATGGCGCTCTCAGCGGTGTGGCATACTCGTTTATCATGGATATATGGACGGTTCTCTGGTATGCGGAAGGGTTCAGTTTCAAGCTGTATCTTGGTGCGCTGGCAACCGCTGTTCCATACACACTTTCGTACATCGCTTCAAATGTGATATTCCTTTATGTGCTTGCAAAGCCGTTCGGAAAGAAACTGGAGAGAATGAATAAAAAATACGGCATCGGCACAGGAAGGGCGATCGGAAGATAAGGCTCGGATGGCGGTTGTATATAGGTATTAAGCGGCATCTGCCGCTTTTTATTTTTAATCAGGTCACTCAAATCAATTTTCAATATAAAACGTCATATTACGAATGATTTTTGTAGGGGCTGCCTTCGGCGGCCCTTCTGATATTCTGTGTCATTTTAAGGATTGCCAATGTCAGAACCTACAAATTAATATTTATGATCAGCAAAATGGACTTGCGGTGACAAAACACGGCAACAGCATTTACTTTTTGTGGTAAGGCATATTTCTTGAGAAACGTCCGTAA
>JAEDMD010000272.1 GCA_016303195.1 Oscillospiraceae bacterium
AAAAGGGTTTTCCTCAATATCACGTGTAAAAACTTCTGTAAGAGTACCGCCCTTACGTTCGGGAGTTTTTTGACTGCAAAATAAACGTATTTGCACAATTATCAACGCTTGATTTAGTTTAAAAAGACGAAAATGAATAAAACCCTTGACAAAATGCCATAATAGTGATAAATTATAGTTAGCACTCAGAGAGTGAGAGTGCTAAACAATATGAAAGGTCGTGTGATCGTGGACGATAGAAAGCTGAAGATCCTCGCCGCTGTGGTTGACGAGTACGTTCGTACAGGCGAACCGGTCGGCTCGAAAGCGATCTCAAAACTTGATAATATCAACGTTTCCGCCGCTACTATAAGAAATGATATGGCGGCTCTGGAACAGCTCGGTTATCTCGAACAGCCCCATACTTCCGCAGGAAGAATACCTACATTCAAGGGATACAGGCTGTACATCGATGAGCTTATGGACGCTCCTGTGCTGACCGAGGACGAAAAACTCAGACTCGACGCTATGCTGGGCGATAAGGATACTCCTGAGGAGCTTCTCGTTCAGAATGCAGCCGCCGCTCTTACAGAGCTTACTCACTGCGCCGCTGTTGTCACTAATTCAGTTCCGAGATTTTCGGTAATTTCCAAAGTCGAAGTTATCCCGACAGGCAAGCGCCTTTATGTGATACTTCTCATAACTTCCAGCGGAAACATCAAAAATAAGGCTTGCCGCCTTGAATTTGACCTTAATCATGAACAGCTTGAATTCTTTACACATTATATAGAGGAAAATCTCAGCGGTGTTTCCGTTGAGGAACTTTCCGAGGAAATGTTCGACAAAATGGTAGCCGCTGTAAGCGCCTACATGGTCTCACTTTCACCACTGGTAAGAGGTATCTGCGAACTTTCCGAAGACCTCCGACAGCAGGAACTTACAGTGAGCGGAAGCGAAAAACTTCTCTCCTGCGACGAACTGGACAAGATGGAGGTAGTAAGATTCATCGAGCATAAAAACGGACTTACCGAATTGCTTGAAGATACATTCAGCGGCTTGCAGGTCAAGTTCAGCTCCGAAAATGATACTTTCGCTATCGGCAATTCAAGCCTGATAGTCTCAAAGTACAAAAAGGACGGCAAGGATGCAGGTTCTCTCGGAGTTATCGGTCCGATGAGAGTTGACTATAAAAAGATAATCCCATACGTCGAATACCTGACTGAAAAGATCTCCTATCTTATGTCGGGCGGCGATGACAATGTGATAACAGAAGTACCCGATTCGGATACTTAGTGACGAAAGGAGAACAGCATAGTGGAAGAAAATAAGATAAATGCTGAGGAGCTTGAAGAAGCAAAGGAAGAACTGGCTGAGAATGATGCCGCTGAGGAAAATTCAGAGGATATTGATAACGAAGCTGATGAGCCTTCCCTCGATGAGGATGATGCCGCAAGCGAATACAACGATACGGCTTCACAGTTCGAGGAACTTGAAGAAAAGCTCAATGAAGCAAATGACAAATATCTGCGCTTATTCGCAGAATTCGATAATTTCCGCAAGAGAACAGCCAAAGAAAAAACTGAGACTTATCAGAATGCTTCCGTGCAGTGCATTGAGAAGCTGCTGACAGTCATCGACAGCTTTGAACGTTCACTTGAAGCTGACTGTACCGACGAGAATTTCAAGAACGGTATGCAGCTTATCTGGGGTCAGCTCCAGAACTTCCTCACTCAGATGAATGTAACTGAGGTGGAGGCTCTCGGTGCAGAGTTTGACCCGAATGTACACAACGCTATCCAGCAGCAGGAGGACACTGATTACGCAAGCAATCATGTATGTGCCGTTTTCCAGAAAGGCTATATGCTGGGCGATAAGCTCATCAGACCTGCTATGGTGGCAGTTGCGGTATAATGCGTAATGCATAATTCGTAATGCGTAATTAAAATGGCATTGCGGATTTCTTCAAAAATATGAAACTTATATCTTTAATTCAATGATGCGTATTTCAATAATTACGAATTACGCATTACGAATTACGAATTAAAATTGGGAGGAATAAATTATGAGCAAAATTATTGGTATTGACCTTGGTACAACTAACTCTTGTGTAGCAGTTATGGAAGGCGGTAACACAGTTGTTATCCCTAACAATGAAGGCGCAAGAACAACACCTTCCGTTGTTGCTTTCACAAACAACGGCGAGCGTCTTGTTGGTCAGGTCGCTAAGAGACAGGCTATCACTAACCACGACAGAACAGTCGCTTCTATCAAGAGACACATGGGTTCTGATTATAAAGTTGATATAGACGGCAAGAACTACACTCCTCAGGAGATATCAGCTATGATCCTCCAGAAGCTGAAGGCTGACGCAGAGGCTTACCTCGGCGAAACTGTTACTGAGGCTGTTATCACTGTTCCTGCTTACTTCACTGACTCACAGAGACAGGCTACAAAGGATGCAGGTCAGATCGCAGGTCTTACTGTAAGACGTATCATCAACGAGCCTACTGCTGCTGCTCTTTCCTACGGTATCGACAAGGAAGAAGAACAGACAGTTATGGTTTACGACCTCGGCGGCGGTACATTCGATGTATCTATCATTGAAATGGGCG
>JAEDMD010000273.1 GCA_016303195.1 Oscillospiraceae bacterium
ACGCAAAAAAGTAAATGCTGTTGCCCTGCAAATTACATAAACAGTCTTGATTTTTGCATTGTTCTGTTGTATAATGTTTATATCATTATATTATGGGAGCGAGAGTATGAAAAAATATTTATCTTTTATTACAGCACTCTGCTGTGTCATTACTCTCTCAGCCTGCGGAAGTAAAAATAAGAGCACCATTACTGCGCCCGACGGAAAACTTGATCCGTGTTCTCTGCGCTTTTCATGGTGGGGCGGCGATGACCGCCATGACGCTACACTAAAAGCTATCGATCTTTGGAACAAAATTCACCCCGAAATCTCTATTACCCCCGAATACGGCGGCTGGGACGGCTGGACTGAAAAAACTGTGTCGCAGATAGGCAGCGGCACTGAACCCGACATCCTTCAGATCAACTACGACTGGCTGGTCACCATGTCCTCTGACGGTAACGGCTTCTATGATCTCGGTTCACTTGACCAATTTCTCGATCTTTCGGGATTCAGCGACGATGTGCTTTCATTCGGCACTGTCGGCGGCAAACTCAATGCCGTTCCTGTTTCACTTAGCGGACGAGGACTTTTCTACAATTCCGATGTTTTCGACAGCCTCGGTGTGAAATATCCACGAACATGGGACGAACTCTCTGACCTCGGCAGTGTATTCAGCGAAAATTCGCTATACCCTCTCGATCTCGACATTCAGTCAGGAAGTACCGCATGGTATTTCTCCGTTGTGTACGTTCAGCAGAAAACAGGTAAACAGTTCATTACTATGGACGGCGAATTGGGATTTTCAGAAGAAGATATTAAATGTGCTCTTGATTTCTACAAAAAACTCGAAAATGAACACGTTATCCGCACCGTCAGTGCCCGTACCGATGAGGACGGAAATGCCGCTCTCTATCAGTCTGCGGAATTCATAAGCGGTAAGATAGCAGGTGTTCTTGAGTGGGGAAGTGCTGTGGGCAAATATGAGTCAGTATTGCCGCAGGGCGAGCTTGAAGCAGGACCATTTCTCACTGACGAAAATGGCAATTCGGGCGGCTGGATGATAAAGCCTTCCCTTATGTATACCATTTCAAAGAATACGGAACATCCTGACGAAGCCGCTGAATTCATGAACTTTCTCCTCAATAACGGCGATTGTGCTGAGGTGCTTGGAACTTCACGAGGCATCCCTGCTTCACGCTATGCTGAGGAAAGGCTCGAAAAATCAGGAAAGCTCACAGGGCCTGCACAGGACAGCGACGAAATGCTCGAAAAGCTTGACACTGTCACTATAAGTCCGTATATGGAGCTTTCGAGAATGAAGGAGTTCTATAATACCGCCATCGAAAAAGTCTCATACAACACGGCTGATACTGAAACTGCCGCTCATGAGCTTTATGATTCGATGACAAAGTATCTCGAAAAAATGCGAAAATGAAAACTAAAAATTACAGAAATCCCGTGGGGACAGGAAATTTGACGGGACTGCTGCTTATCTCCCCTTTTATTGTGGGTTTTGCAGTATTTACGCTATATCCGTTTGTATGTTCGTTTATACTCGGAATGACGGATTATGACCAGATCAACAGCCCGAACTTCATCGGTGCTGAAAACTATGTCAGGATGCTCAGTGACAGCAATTTTCTAAAAGCATTCGGAGTAACTTTCAGATATGCGGCAATACTTGTTCCGCTGAAACTGATAGTCTCGCTCTCAGTCGCACTTCTGCTTAATATTGAACTGAAAGGGATCGGCATATATCGGACGGTGTTCTATATACCGTCGATCCTCGGCTCAAATCTTGCGATCGTCATTATGTGGCAATTACTTTTCACTTCAGGCGGACTTGTCGATCAGGTATTTCAGAAAGCAGGTCTTTCGCCTGTAAGCTGGTACGGTGAGCCAATGCCTGCTCTATTTATAATAGTATTGCTGAGATTGTGGGAATTTGGCTCAACTATGATAATCTTTCTCACCGCCCTCCGTGATGTCCCGAAAGAGCTTTATGATGCCGCAAAAGTTGACGGATGCGGAAAAATCCGTTCATTTTTCAGCATCACTCTCCCCCAGCTAAAAAATGTTATATTCATCAATTTTGTCTTGCAGACCATCGCCGCTATGCAGGAATTCAACGCTCCGTACATGATAACAGGCGGCGGCCCGATGAATAACACATATACTCTCGGTATGCTCATTTATGACGAAATGTTCCGATTCGGCGACGCAGGCTATGCTAACGCTGTTTCATGGGTCATGTTCGTTCTTATCGCCGCTGTTGTGGCTGTTATGTACAGGATAAGCGGCAGATTGCGGGGTGATGAGCAGTGAAGAAAATTTTTGCCTGTCTACTGCTGTCATCTGCGGCACTGGTGATGATATACCCATTGCTCTGGCTTCTCGGTGCATCATTCAAAACAAATGATGAAATATTCTCATCAATATGGTTCATGCCGCCACGGATAGAAATGTCCGTCTACGGCAAGGCATGGCAGACAGTCACACCGTATACGATGGGACATTACTTCCTTAACACATTTAAAATAATCATTCCCAAAACAGCTTTCACCGTTCTTTCATCGGTGCTTGTGGCTTATGGTTTCGCAAGATTT
>JAEDMD010000274.1 GCA_016303195.1 Oscillospiraceae bacterium
GAGGTTATCAAGGTCAGCGAGGATTTTGAGGATTTCCTCGCCAAGTGCGCCGAGTACGGAATACTTGTTGACTACAATCCCGACCACAAGATCGACCTGAAATTTATGCTTGCCGAGCAGAAAGAACGCAATCCGAGGGCGAAGTTTACCCGTGCGAAAACGCTGGGCTACTTCTACGAGAGCAAGCAGATCGCACGGCGTATCGAGAGTTACAAGTACCAAATGTCGCACAGCACCAAAGCAAAAATCATTCGCACCACAGCGGAGAAATTTCAGCAGTCGCAGGGCTTGCAGAACTGGGCAGACCGTGAGAATATGAAAGCGGCGAGCAAGGCTCTCAACGAAATGACCGCAAGCAATTCAACGCTTGAAGAATTGGAAAGTGCAGCTCATACCGTCTTTGCAAAGCGTATGACCGCAACAAACGCTATGGACGATATTAAAGAAAAATTCGACAGGATCACGGAACAAATTCCTGTTGTTGAGGAGTATTTCAAGTATAGGGGGCATTATCAGCATTATCTTTCTCTAACGGGCAAGGAAAAGCAGAAATTCGCCAAGAAATGTTCCTATGAATTGGAGCAATACAAAGCGGCTTTTGCTAAGGTGAAAACAATGTTTCCCGACACAAAAACTCCGACGGCAGAAACTCTGCGTAAACAGCAGACCGAACTCAGAGAGCAGTTTGAAAAACGTTCAGCCGAGTATAATTACTACAAGAAAGAAGCGGACAGGCTTGCACGGCAGATACGGCAGAAGCGTGACAGTCAGAAAACCATTGATCGCTACTTACAGAATGAACAGGCTGCCAAAAGAAAGAAAAATCAGCTTGAATAAAGAAAGGATTTATGTATGAGCAAAATAGGATATATCCGTGTTTCTACGGAACATCAGGAGACAGCAAGACAGCAGGAGATCATGGACGGCTATCAGGTTGACCGCATCTTCTCCGAAAAGCTGTCAGGAGCTAACGCAGACCGCCCACAGCTTCACGCTATGCTTGACTATGTGCGTGACGGAGATACCCTCTACATCGAGAGTATCAGCCGTTTAGGACGCTCCACAAAAGACTTGCTGAACATCATTGACACCCTTACCGAAAAGGGCGTTACCCTCGTCAGCCACAAGGAAAATATCGACACCGATACTCCGTCGGGAAAGTTTATGCTTACCGTCTTTGCTGCCCTCTCGCAATTGGAGCGTGAACAGCTCAAACAGCGACAGCGTGAGGGTATCGAGATCGCCAAGACACAGGGCAAGTACACGGGACGGAAACCCATTGAAATCGACTGGACAAGGTTCGGTCAGCTTTATGGGGAATGGAAGTCGAAGAATATCACGGGCAGGGACTTTATGCGGAGAATGGACTTGTCGGCTAATACGTTTTACCGCCGTATCAGGGAGTATGAAGCAGAACACGGGATCGCAGAGCCGACCTCTGCTTGACATCCACCTCAGACGAACGGAAATGCCCATCAGAGCTGTCCGAGCCTGCGGAGCGGAAAACTAACCGCCTGAAAAAGAATAGACCTGAGAAGTGCTTGTGTGAGCAAATCTCAGGTCTTTGTCTGTTATTCAGTTTCAAAAGGGTATGCTGTCATTGTGGCGCGCGCCATAACGCTGAAATGGACTTGTACGGAACGGTTTACAGGCGCGCCAATAGACTACATTCAATTGCAATCACAAAGTCTCTGTGGAAATCATACTATTTCAGCGCCAAAATGCCCCCGGCAGTACGGATAATAAGAAGATGATCTGTGTTTATTTTCGACAGCTAACCCAAAACCCAAGGAATCTCAATATTTCAGCTCTCT
Source organism: Oscillospiraceae bacterium (assembly GCA_016303195.1). Lineage (GTDB taxonomy): Bacteria > Bacillota > Clostridia > Oscillospirales > Ruminococcaceae > Ruminococcus. The sequence continues at coordinate 1,815 of JAEDMD010000274.1, forward strand.
GATTGTGCAGATAGAGAGAAGAAAAGCAAATTATTTTCTGACCGTAACGGTGTAAGCGCCATTCGCTGACTCGCCTATCTCAATGGAGAATCCGGTGTCTACGGTCTGACCACCGTTTGCATCATACCAATGGAAGCCGGAAATGCTGCCCGTCACTGTATCGCCTGTATGGTAGAAATTATCCGTGTCGGTATCATCAATTATGCGAATAAGCCGTCTGCCCTGATCCTGATTGGTGAACTCGCTGCCGCTTGCATAGCGGAAATAGGTGTTCCAGCCGTACTCGGTCGTTGCATCGATGTGATAGATGCGAACGCCCTCGCCTGCGGTCTGCCACCACACTGTATTTCTCCCGATACCGCTGTTGTTGCCGTCCTTTGTAGCATACTCCACGATAAAATATTCTGAGAAGTAATCATCGGCAAGCTGTCCATTGGGAATGATGAGGCAATTTCCTGCATCCGTCTGCGCATTGCGGAGCGTAAAGGTCTTTGTCCCCTCTTCGGGATACCATACCTGTACCTGATCCTGTGTATACCATCCCTCCATCAGCTTGGAAAATGCGCCAAAATCCGAGCCTGCATCCATATCCATCAGCTCGATGCCGGCAGTGCCGTGCATCCCTTCACCGTCGCTGGGATTTGTGAAGAGGTAATAGTCCGGCAGACCTGTGCAGTGACCGAGCTCATGGCAATAGGAGCTGATATAGTTCACATAATTATCAGTACCCTCAATCTGTGCATTGCCGGTGATAATGTGTCCTATGCCAACG
>JAEDMD010000034.1 GCA_016303195.1 Oscillospiraceae bacterium
GAGATAACATCCCCCTTGACCCCAGAACGTGCGCCTGCGGCGCTTTTTTATATTATATTGTCATGTTAATGAATAATTCCCCGACAAATACGGTCAGAACATTATAATATCGCTCATCAACCGTCACATACAATAACGTTGAATGTGGTGTATATGGGCGAACCTGCTGTGCCTGTGTTGGCTATGTACGAATACTGTCCGTAGATCGTTCCGTCAAGCTCAAAACATTCGCCCACGATGTCCGAAACGGACGAACCGTTATGATAATGCTTCTCGCAGTAGTCAGTGCCGTATTCCACGACTTTTTCACGTAATCTCGCAGGTGCTTCGGTGTCATCTGCACCCGATCTGAATATCCTGAACTGGCTGACAGTTCCGTTTCCGTCAAAAATTATATCTATCAGATCGTGGATATCCTCGCCGTATGTACGCTTGAATCTTGCCGTACAGCGTCGGTTTTCACGGTCAATATCCAGTGTATCGGGGTCATATCCCTTATTGTCAGGCTCGATCATCTTCATGTACTTCTCTGCCATTTCCCGATATTCCTCATCGGTTCGGGTGATTTCGGGAAGCTCGTCAATGGGGATAACAGCCCCGTCATATCGGCAAAGTCTGCCCTCGCTGTCAAATTCAAGAATGTCCATTTCATCGTTTTCGCATATCACGCTTATTTTCTTCGGGCGTTCGCCTTTATAGCCGATATCGCAGTTTTTTCCGACTTCCACCATATATTTCCTGCCCTCGTTCGGGAAAGAATCCGATTTTATGCCAAGTTCCGACAGGTCGGGGATATTTACGCTGACCATATTGCTTTCGTCAGCCTCGGTGACAGGTTCAGTCTCATTTTCCGTTGTGGTTTCGGTCATTCCCGTGACCGCCGCCTCTGTCATTTCCACTGACACGCTGACCGCTGTTGTATCAGCCGATCCTGTTTCCGCACATGAGGTCAAAACCGCCGTAACAAGCATTAAAGCCGCTGAAACAGCCATTATCTTTCTCAAATCCACATCCTCCGTTTTCACAAATATTCTCCATTTTCAAGTATAGCATAATCTGACAGAAATTACAACTTTTTTTGTTGGATGGGGAATTTGGGGCTGTCGAGGACGCCAGCCCCTACATCGGTTTCAGCAAATTTATTTGGAAAGCAAAGGACGGCCAATGGCCGTCCCTACAATCGGTTCATTGCATTTATAACAGATCAATAAACTCCTGCATGCTTTTCAGCCTTTGCAACAGCTTCTTCAAGTGTCATGCCGCTGAATTCCTGAGCGGAGAAAATACGTCCGCACTTTTTATCATCCACGAATGCGCCTACCAGTACGCCGGGGAGTGCGCTTTCGGGTGAATTCGGTGCTTTCGGGCCGCCGAGATCGGTTCTGCACCAGCCCGGATCGGTCAGATTCATGGTAACGTCTGTTCCCTCATAGTTCTTGCCGAGGTCACGTGTCACCTTGTTCAGTGCGGCTTTTGCACCTGAATAGCCTGCCTGTTCGGGTTCAAGGTCGATACCGCTTGTGGTGTTGACGATACGTCCGAAGCCTCTCTCCTTCATTGCAGGGAGGAAATGATAGCATATCATCATAGGAGCGGTAGTATTTACTTTGAAGCTGATATCATAGTCCGATGCAGGAGTTGAGAGATAGTCTGTTCTGTATGCTATCTGCAAGCCTGCGTTATTGAGAATGATGTCGATAGGTGTGCCTTTTTCGTCTATTTCACAGCACATTCTCTCCACCTGCTCCATATCTGAAAGCTCAGCTTCAACGGTGTAAGCCTCGACTCCGAGAGCCTTTACTTCTTCAGCAACTTTCTGACAGTGTGCAGAATTTCTGCTGTGAAGAACGAGGTTACAGCCCTGTTTTGCCATGAATATTGCACATAAATAGCCGATTCCACGGCTTGCGCCCGTAATGAGCGCCCATTTTCCTTTTACATTTACCATAGAAATACTCTCCGATTTAATTCGTAATTCATAATGCGTAATGCGTAATTATTGTGTTCGCTTACGCTCACATATTTAATAATTAAAAATTATGAATTACACATTTTTCACTTTAAATCCGTCCACGAAGCGGACACCGCAATTACGAATTACGCATTACGCATTACGCATTGAACTCATAATCAATACACGCTCTGTCTGTCTTTACTGTGCCGAGGAATTTTGCGAAATTAACGTGTGACGGATGCACCTGATATGCGTTGAGATCGTCGATATTGTCGAAATCGCAGATAAGCGAAATGGTATAGTTGGACTGGTCTGCGTCCTTTGAGTTTATTACCAGCTCGCCCCTTTTCATTTCCTTAACGTTAGCGATAACATCGTCAAAACGCTTCTTTGCTTCAAGAGCATTGTCATATTCGCTCATTCCCTCTGTTGCTTTCAGCTTGAACATTACGATATGTCTTATCATTCTTTTTCACCCCGCCTTCTGTAATTCGTAATTCGTAATTGCGGTGTCCCCTATCGGGGACAGATTTAAATAAAAATTATGAATTATATATCTCCAAATCCGTCAGCGGAGCTGACACCACTAATTCCGAATTCCGCTTTCCGAATTCCGAATTAAATATACTGAACTCCCATAGCTTTGAGAGTTTCACGCATTTTGCTTACCTTATCCGCAGAAAAGCGCCTGCCTATGCTGTCGGTCAGCATATATGTCTTTATCCCTCTCCTGACAGCGCCTTTTGCCGTTGCACCGACACATCCGCACTCGTCCAGTCCGCACAGCGCAATTTCTTTATATCCCTGCGCTTCGACATACTTGCTGAACTTTTTTGATGTGAATGTATCGGGAAGATTTTTCTCGAAATACAGGTCAGAGACCTTATCAAGTCCGCTGTAAAGCTCTGCTCCCTCAGTTCCCTTTATTGAAAAGCCGATGAACCATTTATTTGTGATGATATTCGGGAACATCTGAGCGATGTATATTACATCCCAGCCCTTTGCCTTATATTCTGCAATTGCCGAATTCACGCTGTCTGTCAGATTTTTGCTGTCGTATGAGAACATGGGTTTGCGCTTGTCCCAGAGATAGTCATTCTGCATATCAATAACTACCAGTGCTTTTTTATTGCTCATGGATTCCCTCTTTTCTTTTTCGGGCGGACATGATATCCGCCAATACAATATTATTGTTTATCAACTTTTTGTAGGGAACGCCGCCCTCGGCGTTCCATTGAAGTTTTTTCATTGCTCCGTGGAACGCCGGGGGCGTCGTTCCCTACATTGGTTATTCGTATTTTTCAAAGGGACGTCGAGGACGGCATCCCCTACGTTTTTTCGTTTTTCGGGCGGATGATATCCGCCCCTACGATATTATTTCTTAAATGCTAAAATAGACTGCTCTATCTTTGCCATCTTTTCCTCTGCCTTTGCCAGCTTTGCCTTTTCAGCTTCGATGAGCTGTGCAGGCGCTTTCGCAATGAAGCCCTGATTGTTCAGCTTTCCGCTGAGGAAGTCGATGTCCTTCTGTACCTTTGCCTTTTCCTTTTCAAGACGGGCAATTTCCTTCTCCTTGTCTACAAGCTCGTCCATAGGGATGAAAATTCTTGCTGACTCGGTTACTGCGTTTGCACAGTTCTCATGCTCAAAGCTGTCGCCTGTCTCAACTGACGATGCTGATGCCAGCTTTTCAAAGAATACCGCACAGCTGTTGAAAACTTCCTTGTCCTCTGTCTCGATGAACAGCTTTGCCTTTACCGACGGCGGTACGTTCATTTCTGTACGAACGTTTCTTACTGCCTTGATAGCTGAGATTATCTTCTCAAATGACTTCTCCTCGGCTGTGAAGTCGATGGATGCATCGTAAGTCGGGTATGTTTCAAGGATTATCATTGACTTCTCGTTGTTGAGAACCTGCCATATCTCCTCGGTGATGAACGGCATGAACGGATGGAGAAGTTTCAGCATTCCCTGCATTGCCCATACAAGAACAGCCTGTGCCTTTGCCATTGTCTCTCCGCCTGCCTGTATTCTCGGCTTTGTAAGCTCGATGTACCAGTCGCAGTAAACATCCCAGATAAAGTCATATATCTTCTGTGATGCAACGCCAAGCTCATACTTGTCAAGGTTCTCGTTTACTTCCTTAGCAAGCTGATTGAACTTGTTAACAAGCCACTTGTCCTCCAGTTCGAGGTCTGCGGGAAGTCCCTTGAACTCGAAATCTTCGGGGAGATTCATCATGATGAAGCGTGAAGCGTTCCAGAGCTTGTTTGCGAAGTTACGTGCAGCCTTTACCTTATCGTCGATGTATCTCATGTCATTTCCGGGTGAGTTGCCTGTTGCAAGCATGAATCTCAGAGCGTCAGCGCCGTACTCGTTGATAACTTCAAGAGGGTCGATACCGTTGCCAAGAGATTTTGACATCTTGCGTCCCTGTGCGTCACGTACAAGACCGTGGATGAGAACTGTATCGAACGGAACTTTTCCCATATTCTCCAGACCGCTGAACATCATTCTGATAACCCAGAAGAAGATGATATCATAGCCTGTTACGAGAGTATTTGTGGGGTAGAAATACTTCAGGTCTTCTGTATTCTCAGGCCAGCCCAGTGTTGAGAACGGCCAGAGAGCGGAACTGAACCATGTATCAAGTGTATCGGGGTCTTGTCTCATGGGCTTTCCGCACTTAGGACAGTTGCATGAGCTTTCCTTTGTTACGACCATTTCTCCGCACTCGTCGCAGTAAAATGCAGGTATCTGATGTCCCCACCATATCTGACGGGAGATGCACCAGTCACGGATATTGTCCAGCCAGTGGAAATATATCTTGTCGAAACGCTCAGGAACGAACTTTGTGCCGCCGTTCTTTACAGCGTCGATAGCAGGCTGTGCAAGGGGCTTCATCTTAACGAACCACTGAGTTGATACCTTCGGCTCAACTGTTGTGCCGCAGCGGTAGCAAGTACCTACATTGTGGCTGTAATCCTCTATCTCAACGAGAGCGCCTTCCTTTTCAAGGTCTTCAACTATCTTCTTTCTTGCTTCGTATCTGTCCATTCCTGCATACTCAGGGTAATCGTCAACGATAGTTGCATCGTCGTTCATTACGTTGATAACAGGGAGGTTGTGGCGCAGACCTACTTCAAAGTCGTTAGGGTCATGTGCAGGAGTTATCTTAACAACGCCTGTACCGAAGTCCATCTCAACATAATCATCGGCAACGACAGGGATTTCACGGTGTACGATAGGAAGGATAACTGTCTTGCCTACTAAGTCCTTGTAGCGCTCGTCGGCAGGATTTACAGCAACAGCGGTATCGCCGAGGAGAGTTTCGGGACGGGTCGTAGCCAGTTCAAGATAGCCGTCACTGTCCTTGATCTTGTAGCGGAGATGCCAGAAATGGCCTGCCTGATCTTCGTATGTAACTTCTGCATCGGAAAGTGAAGTCTTACACTTCGGACACCAGTTGATGATACGCTCGCCACGGTAGATAAGACCTTTTTCGTAGTACTTTATGAATACTTCCTTGACTGCCTTTGAACAGCCCTCGTCCATTGTGAAGCGCTCTCTTGACCAGTCGCATGATGAACCCAGCTTTTTGAGCTGTTCAACGATACGTCCGCCGTACTGCTTCTTCCATTCCCATGCACGTTTCATGAAGCCTTCTCTGCCGAGGTCTTCCTTTGTAATGCCTTCCTTACGCATAGCCTCAACGATCTTAGCCTCGGTAGCGATAGCCGCATGGTCTGTACCGGGAAGCCAGAGTGCCGAATAGCCGCTCATACGCTTCCATCTGATGAGGATATCCTGTAATGTCTCATCGAGAGCGTGTCCCATGTGGAGCTGTCCTGTTATGTTCGGAGGGGGGATAACGATAGTGTAAGGGGTCTTCTTAGGGTCAACCTCTGCACGGAAACAGCCCTTGTCGTTCCATGCCTGATAGATACGATCCTCAAAATCCTTCGGATCATAAGCCTTTGCAAGTTCTTTTGCCATTTGATTTCGTCCTTTCAATTAATTCATAATTCGTAATTGAGGTGTCCCCTGTCGGGGACGGATTTAAATTAAAATGCATAATTCATAATTATTCAAATATGTGAGCGTATGCGAACACAATGATTACGCATTACGCATTACGAATTACGCATTAAAAAAACCCCGACCAATGAAGGTCAGGGCGAACTAAGTCCGTGTTACCACCTGAATTCGGATATGAATATCCGCACTCTGTGAGATCATGCAATCTCTCCCCCTGTAACGTGAGGAACACGCCTGCAATTACTACCGCTTTTGCATATGCAACAAGCCGCTTCGCCGCAGGAACTCAGAAGCTACTTCACCGCAGTCCTCACGCTGTCTCACACCAACCGACAGCTCTCTGTGCATCAGATTTGCGGTTACTCCTCTCCGTCATCGTTTTTGGAATATGTTCTTATTATATCACAGTGTTTTCCGTTTGTCAAGGCGAAAATCCGCTTCAAGGACAGATAATATCAATGGCGCTCGGAAAACGTCCCCTACAATCCGTTTATTCTCTTTCGTTTGCGTAGGGACGGCCATTGGCCGTCCTCAGAATAACGCATAAAAAGCAAAGGACGGCCAATGGCCGTCCCTACATTCGGTTCATTGCATTTATATGTTCGGGCGGATGATATCCGCCGTACAAGTTTACAGAAAACACCGCATATCGTCGGTCAGTTTATCCTCGGCACGTACAAGACGCATGGCGATATCCTTTGAGCGCTCGTCTGCCGCCTGATACTGGTTCAGATACCTGCATATCGACTTTATGCCCATATTACAGCCGTCTATCATCAGCTCCGCTATCATGCTGTCACTGCCGTCCGCTTTCAGCTTCACGTTGGTTTTCAGCCATGACATTCCCTTTGCCACGGGATTCGGCTCTTTTCCGTCGTCACCACAGTCTGCAAGGGCTTTCAGCAGGTCATTCTGCAATTTCTCGTTCTCGCCCTTGCTGTCAATGAGGATGTCTTTCAATTTTCGGTCTGTAACGTATTCCATTACTTCGTCAATTGCGGATATTCCCATTTTTATGCCTGCATCGCACTCACGAAGCAGTTTCACTGTGTCCTGTTCGACCATAAACTATCAACTCCTTTGCTGATAGTATGTATCGCTTTTGTGGAAAAATTCATGTCAACAATTGGCATTTTCAACAATTGTTGAAAACTGTAACCGTTACCAAAAACGGTAACCCTGCCGTTACCGAAAACCGTAACCCTGCCGTTACCGAAAACCGTAACCCTACCGTTACCGAAATCCGTAACCCTGCCGTTACCGAAAACCGTAACCCTGCCGTTACCGAAAACCGTAACCCTACAGTTACCGAAAACGGTAACCATACATATATAAAGAAATAAAAGAAATTATTAAAGAAATTTTTAAAGAAAGGAAAAGCAGGAAAATTTTCAGAAGCAAGTACAAAAAATTTTTTCAATATTCAACGGGTATGCATTGAATCATACCGTTTTTCTGACCCTTTATGAAAGGGCGCTCGGAAAGCGCTCCTACATTGTGAATGTTTTGTAGGGAACGCCGCCCTCGGCGTTCCACAAATTCACTGATAAACCACAAAAATGGAACGGTGAGGGCGCCGTTCCCTACAAATCGGTTATTCTTCGTTTTGGGATGCAGGGGCGAGTTCCGCTCGCCCTCATTTATGTAACCATTCAATATTACGATGTGTAGGGGCCGCCTGTGGCGGTCCTCCAAGCTAAAAACGAGGACGGCCAATGGCCGTCCCTACATTCGGCTATTATTCGTGAATGTTTTGTAGGGAACGCCGCCCTCGGTGTTCCACAATAAGTTTTCGACAGAGTAAGCGAGTTCCGCTCGCTCAGCGGCCTTACTTGCCTATCTTCTCAACTTTCATCAGATTTGTTGTTCCCGATACGCCGAGAGGTACGCCTGCTGTTATGGCTACAAGGTCACCGTCCTGCACAAGTCTGTGCGACTCAGCCGCTTCAACTGCGGCGGCAAACAAGTCGTCGGTATTGGTCTTTTCGTCGATGATGAACGGGATAACTCCCCAGCTCATGTTCATCTGTCTGCATACCACTTCGCTCATGGTACAGCCGATTATCGGACAGCTCGGACGGTACTTCGAGATAAGACGGGCTGTCTGTCCGCCAAGTGATACAGTGATTATCGCTCTTGCATTAAGGTCATGGGCGGTAGTTACCGTAGCGTGTGCGATAGCCTCGGCTACGCTTCCGTTCTGGTCATTGCTTCTCTGGGCGAAACGTGCCTTGTAATTGATGTTGTTCTCGGTAGTTTCGGCAATAAGTGCCATTGTCTTGACTGCCTCAACAGGGAATGCACCTGCGGCTGTCTCGCCTGAGAGCATGATTGCGCTTGTGCCGTCATAAAGGGCATTCGCTACGTCGGTTATCTCCGCACGGGTCGGACGGGGATTCGTTATCATTGATTCAAGCATCTGTGTAGCTGTGATCACCTGCTTGCCTGCGTTATAGCCCTTCTTGATGAGGGATTTCTGGATGGCAGGTATCTGCTCGAAAGGTATCTCTACACCCATATCTCCACGGGCTACCATGATTCCGTCTGCGGCTTCAAGTATCTCGTCAATGTTCTCTACACCGTCGGTATTCTCGATCTTTGCGATGATACGCACATCGAACCATCCGAGACTCTGTGTGAATTTTCTAAGATAGTTTATATCTGCGGCTGTACGGACAAAGCTGGCGGCGATGAAGTCGAATCCCATCTTTGAACCGAATTCAAGGTCGTCCATGTCTCTCTCGCTGAGATAAGGCATCGACAGCTTTACTCCCGGCACGTTGATGCCCTTATTGTTGGACAGCGTACCGCCGTGGATAACTCTGCATATGATCTCGGTGGTCGTCACCTTTTCAGCCATAAGCTCGATAACTCCGTCATTGATGAGTATGCGTGTGCCCATGCTCACATCACGGGGCAGTTTCTTAAAGCTGACGCTTCCCATTTTGTTGTCACAGAGGATGTCCTCGGTGGTGAGAGTGTAGATATCACCGTCATGTATCTCAACAGGCTTGTCATCAACGAACCTTCCAAGACGTATCTCAGGGCCTTTGGTATCGAGAAGTGTTGCAACAGGCAGGTCAAGTTCCTTTCTCAGCTTCTCTATCTGACGGAAACGTTTTTCGTGTGTCTCATAATCGCCGTGGGAGAAGTTGAAACGGGCTACATTCATTCCCGCCAGCATAAGCTCACGCATTATATTTTCATCATCGGTAGCAGGGCCGATCGTGCAAACTATCTTAGTCTTTCTCATTATTCAAACAGCTCCTTATTCTGAATTTCAAGCTATAACGTGGTTTTCTTTAAGAACAGAGTAAAGGTCATCAAGACGCTGACCGTTGTAATTCACAGCCGCACGGGTGATCTTCGATTCTTCCTGTAAATCGGCGATCTGCACCTTCATTTCCGATACGTCCTTTTCAACTGCGGTAAGTCTTGTCTCAACTCTGTCAAGTCTTACCTCAACATTTGTAAGTCTCTCCTCAACTTTGTCAAGTCTTACCTCAACATTTGTAAGTCTCTCCTCAACTTTGTCAAGTCTCTCCTCAACTCTTGTAAGTCGGGTGTCGATGGACTTTATGTCGGACTGCATTTCGCTCATTTTTGAATCCATATCTATCATTCGGGAATTCATCTCTGTCATTCTCGAATTCATGTCCGACATCATCTGTATCATCTGTTTTTCAAAATCGTTCATACTTATGCCTCCTCTCAGATCTTCTTCATTGCGCTTCTTGTGTAATTTGCCATGATCTTCTTTGTGCCGACATCCTCGAAGCTGACTTCGAGCATGAGGTCATTTCCCATAGGTGTGACTGCCTGAACAGTTCCCTTTCCGAATTTTACGTGCTGTACCTGATCGCCTACGGAATATATAACTGCTTCCTTTGGAACTGACGATTTTGTCTTGTTTCTTGCAAGCTGCTGCTGGAGAGTTGCTGAATGCACCTCTGTCACGGACTTGTAATCCTCTGCCAGCTTGCTTCTCATTGCGGCGGCATTGTCCTGCTTCTTTATGTATTCGCTTCCGATCTCACGCATGAATCTGGAAGTTACGTTTCTCTGTGTCTGACCGAATATCATTCTCTGGCTGGCATTTGCAAGGTAAAGACGCTTCTTTGCACGGGTTATAGCCACATATGCAAGTCTTCTCTCCTCCTCCATGTCCTCCTCGCTGTCGAAAGAGCGTGAGCTTGGGAAGATTCCGTCATCCATGCCGATAACGAAAATGTTGTCATATTCCAGTCCCTTTGCGGAATGAACTGTCATGAGAGTTACCTTGTCGTCTGTCTCAGGGTCACGGTCAGCTTCGGTGTAAAGCGCAACTTCTTCAAGGAACCCGCCGAGAGTGGGTTCTTCGCTCTCTCTGATGTACTGCACTACCGAGCTTCTGAGTTCCTGTACGTTTTCTACCTTTGAATCGCCGTTTTCGAGAGTTTTCAGATAGTCCAGATAGCCTGTCTTGTCCAGCATATAGTCAAGGAACTCGTCCAGAGGCATTTCCTCTGACTTCTCGGTCAGGTCATTGAAAAGCTCGTAGGCATTTCTAAGGGCTGTGACCTTCTTTGCGAGAGGTGCGTACTCGTCGCAGGTCTTCATTACGTCAAAGGGTGACAGCTTCAGGTCACGGCTGATATCCTCGATGAGGGCGATGGTTGAATCTCCTATACTGCGCTTAGGTTCGTTGATGATGCGCTTGAATCTGAGGATATCGTTATGGTTGTTGATGAACGAAAGATATGATGTTACGTCCTTTATCTCCTTGCGGTCATAGAATCTCATACCGCCGTAGACACGGTAAGGGATGCCCTTTCTCATGAGTGTGCGCTCGATGGCATTGGACTGGGCGTTCATACGGTAAAGAACGGCATTATCGGCATATTTTCCGCTTTCCTTGTAATTCTTTGCGATGGTGTCGGCAACGAATTCCGCCTCGTCAGTCTCGTCAACAGCCTTGTACCAGAATACCTTGTCGCCCTCCTCGCCTGCTGTCCAGAGAGTTTTGGACTTTCTGCCGATGTTGTTGCCGATAACGGAATTTGCGGCATTGAGGATGGTCTTGGTCGAACGGTAATTCTGTTCAAGGCGGATGACCTTTGCGCCTGTGAACTGTTCCTCAAAGCCGAGGATATTCTCGATATTTGCGCCACGGAACTTATATATGCTCTGGTCATCGTCACCGACAACGCAGAGGTTCTTGTGACCCTCGGAGAGAAGCGAGACAAGTCTGAACTGGACATGGTTTGTGTCCTGATACTCGTCCACCATTATGTATTTATAGTATGTGCGGTATTTTTCAAGTATGTCGGGGAACTTCTCGAAAAGCTCCACGGTAAGTGTGAGGATATCGTCGAAATCAAGGGCATTTGCAGTTTTCATGCTCTCCTGATAGCGTGAATATATCCTTGCGATGACCTTTTTGCGGTAATCCTGACCTGCCTCCTCTTTGAGGGTTTCGGGAGATGTCATTTTGTCCTTTGCACGGCTGATATCGCTGAGAACAGCTTTCGGAGCGAACTGCTTCTCGGATATGTCCAGCTCGGTCATGACGGATTTTATCATTCTCTGGCTGTCATCGGAATCGTAGATGGTGAAGTCGCTTCCGTAGCCGAGAGCGGTGATTTCCCGTCTGAGGATGCGGACGCAGGCTGAATGGAAAGTGGATGCATTTATTTTCAGCGCCTCATCGCCCAGCATTGCGGAAAGGCGCTCTTTCAGCTCGCCTGCCGCCTTATTGGTGAAAGTGATGGCAAGGATATTCCACGGCTTTATCGGTGAAACTGCAACGGTATCACGGAGAGTTTCAAAATCGTCGGTCTTTCCTTCGGCATAATCGTTGAGGAAAGCGATATCCTCGTCACTGCCTGTTCCTGTTTCGTCAAGGTAGGCATTTCCGAAATTTATCATGTTAGCGATACGGTTGACGATAACGGTAGTTTTACCGCTTCCTGCGCCTGCAAGCACGAGAACAGGGCCGTTCACTGTGAAAACCGCCTCCTGCTGCATCTCGTTCATTCTGCTGAAGTATTTTTTTAAAGCTGCTTTTTTAGCTGTATTGAAAGAATTAACTGACATAATCATGATCTCCATATTTTTTAAATTTTCCCCCGACATAAAGCCAAATTTTACAGTCGGGCATTATTCATCAATTATATTATAGCACATTTTTCTATGCTTGAAAAGTCCTGTGATAATATTTTTTCATTTATTTATTAGTGCAAAAAATATATATACAAAAAGCGCTTCCGAAGGTCAGTTTCGGAAGCGCTCGGAAACACAGAGCATTTCTGCTCTGATGACGGCTTGGTTATATTGGTTTTCGTCGGGCACTGCGGTAGGGACGGCCATTGGCCGTCCTTTAATCCACGGATAAATTTGCTGAAACTGATGTAGGGGCTGCATTTGACCGTCCTTTGCATTTTACGTGTCATTCTGAGGACGGCCAATGGCCGTCCCTACACATCGTATTGTTGAATGATTGCACGAATGAGGGGAATAAATACAGAACGTCCGTAAAGCATCACTGCGGCTTGCTTGCGAGATATACTGCTCCGTCTGCTGTTCTTGCCATTTTGCGCTGTTTCTTTATCTCATACATCTTGTCATCGGCTTCCTGTATGATGTTGAACAGCGTTTTCGTACCGTCAACTTTTTCAATGATATTTCCCACGCTTGCGGATAGCCGATAAGGTTTATTTATGATGGAATTCATCGTTTCGAGCTTGCTGTAAAAACGTCTTATGAGCGCATCTCCGTCATCTTGGGTGACTCCCACGCTGAACATTACGAACTCGTCACCGCCGAAACGGGCGCACACACTGTCATTGAGACAGCACTCGTTTATGACGCTTCCCAGCCTTTGAAGTGCGAAATCTCCCTCGTTATGGCCGAAATTATCGTTGATGTATTTCAGTCCGTCCATGTCGATGAAACTGAGCATGATGGTCTTGTTCTTGGCGATACACTCGTTGAATTTCGCTGACACAAGTTTAAG
>JAEDMD010000275.1 GCA_016303195.1 Oscillospiraceae bacterium
AGCAACTGACTCTTAATCAGTGGGTCCTGGGTTCGAGTCCCCGATGGTGCACCAATAAGCGGCCCGTTGGTCAAGCGGTTAAGACTCCGCCCTCTCACGGCGGCATCACCAGTTCGAGTCTGGTACGGGTCACCAAATTTCAAAGTCGGTGCTTATAGTGCTGAGGTTCCACCCGTTCCCATTCCGAACACGGTAGTTAAGCTCAGTAACGTTGATGATACTTGGTTGGTGACGACCTGGGAAAATAGAACGGTGCCGGCATTTATATTCCTCAATAGCTCAGTCGGTAGAGCGCGTGACTGTTAATCACGATGTCGCTGGTTCGAGTCCAGCTTGGGGAGCCAAAGTAGCGGTAAAACTACCATATGAATAAGGCGGAGAGCAACGTTCAAAAAGCCCTTCCCTACGTCATTTGGTAGTTTTTCGTTTATATGCGAAGGGCGAGCATAAGTCCCATTATCTATGTAAATATCAGGAGAAACTAACCTCCGTAACTTTTGAACTGTATAAGTTCGTAAGTTACGGAGGTTTTTTTGTTGCCCAAAAGACGATTTTAGGCAGATGGACAGGATTTTCAACAACAGCCCGGGAAGATATGCTGTAAAATAGTGATTTTTGTGCAAACATACAAACTTTGTGTGTAAACTTCGTTAGATGTTACAAGAAAGCAGGAGAGTTAATGCAAGATTATTCGATAAATGAACTTATTGAGAAAATCAGTGCCGATACCATCATTATCCCCAAGAGCGTAGCTTTTCGGAAAGATGTGTATGAGGAGAGCAAGACCTTATTCGGAGTGGTGTTCACCGAATGTGTAAATGATCTCAGGTCATACGGCAGCTTCATAGATGGAAAAACTGTCGGGAAGATGATGAAGGAGTATGTAATGGACATGACCATACCCGATATACAGTGTGAGTGCCTCTGTTCGCCTACAATGGCTTCGGCTGCAAGGAGTGAAACGGTCATGCTCATCAACAAGACCAATCTCCTTGAGTGCCTTCGGGAAAGTCAGGTGATCTGATATGCAATATCTCATAACGCCTTTGCTTGAGGTGCTTAATCCGACCAATACAGTTTCACGAAACAGGCTGCTGTCCTTTGCGATAGGCAATATGGAAGCCGAAATATATAACTGCCTTATCGCTAAGCACGTCTATTACAACAATCAGGGCAAGCTCCACGAAGGTGGGTGGTTCTATTCGACTGTAAAAGACTTGCATTTAAGCAGTGGTTATGCCGAAGATGCACAAAAGACCGCTATCAGGCATCTCATCAAACATGGTTTGATTGAATCTGAGTTGAAAGGGCTGCCGGCTAAAAGGTATTTCAAAATTATTCCCGATGTGGAGAAGCTGACCTCGCTCATTGAATCGGGTCAAGAGGTACAAGATGCCATTGCGCAGCGTTACGATGACGATCTTGAAAAGCGTAGCAAGCGGCGCAGGAACAAAAAGAAAGGTATTATTGAAATTACAGCAGAGGAAACATCTCCGGAAGCTGTAAAGGAGACAGCTACTGATTCCGTTCAGTCTGTTGCTGCTTCACAGGACGTTGTTCCCGATGAAAGCACTCCCGTAAGTGATCGGGATTCCTGCAATAGTACAGAAGAAAATATATCCGAGGCTGTAACGAACCTGCACCTCTCTGCAGGCGTTGATGATTCCGATTCTGTTCGGGTCATCGGTAACAGCAGTGATATATGCTCCGAAACGGATTTTTGCGCCCAAAATCCTTGTTCCGTCGGGTACGGGGGAACAAGCTCACCCGCAGCCCCGAGGGAAACTAAAGATAATAAAAACCAAAGTGATTTTTTTATAAATCCTTCTTTCCTTCCTTCTGCGCCCGAGGAAAATTTTTCGGAGGACGGAATTGAAGGACAGGCGGCAGTAAAAGAATTATCATTTCTTGAAATCCTTGCGGCTATGGGGCTTGACATTGAGTATTGGCATTATCTCTACACCCGGGATCCCACATCGGAGAAAGACTTGCTTTGTGTGGACGAGGTGGATCGCAGGACGAAAACCCTTCATATTCCCGAGGGCTTGAGATGCGACAAAAATGCTGTTATGACCGCCTTGCGTTTTCTTGCGGCATACGGGAACTATGCCTATGATGACGATGTGAAGCCGACAAGCATAAAGCCATTTCTGGACATCACGCTGAATATGATTTGCGATATGATCATGGCTGACAGCTTTACTCACAACGGTCGGACTGTCGGTTATTCGGAAGTCCTTGAAACGCTGAATGAGCTGATACGGGAGGATTATCTGTACGATTTTATTCTGAATTTTCAGGCTGAATGGAACAAGATCCTTCGGGAGGACAGCGCAAAGGGAAATCAGATCCGCAACAGCTCTGCATATATGAAAAGCTGCTTGTGGGACTGGCTGAAGCGGTGGAAGATTGAGGAATATAATTTGCTGGCAAGTCTGGAGTAAAAAATCACAGCACCCGTTATGAGTGCTGTGAAATGAAATCTGCTCGATAAATTGGAATATTCCATTGCAAAAATAAACTGATAGAATTTACTTTATGCCCCTTTGCC
>JAEDMD010000276.1 GCA_016303195.1 Oscillospiraceae bacterium
CGCCACCTTGCCAAGGTGGAGGTAGCGAGTTCGAGCCTCGTAATCCGCTCCATAGTATCGGGGTAATAACCTCGGTATTAGTTTGATCCCAAAGCAACAGCTTTGGGATTTTTTCTGTTATATCGAATTTCAATCCGCACAAATGCCGCCTTTGGTCTTTGTGCGGATTTACTATATACAAATTGCGAAAAAAATGCTATAATTAAGTATATACACGTTTTGACGGCGGGATCTGTATCCGTCTGCCGTCTGAGATAAAGGCCGAGGCGAGGTGACCCGAATGGAAGCTGAACTTTTTGACAGAGTAAGAAGCAGGAGAGTGCGGTATATTCCCAGAAACGGTGATGTGCTTGCTCTGCGTGTGAAGAACAGCCGCTATCTGTTTCACATAAAGGTCATAACCGAATATATCAAAAGCACTTCTCTGTTTGTGGACGGTGCAACGCTTATCTATATCTATGTGCCAAACATCAGAGGCGCTTTTGTGATGCATACAAAAACTTCCTTCTACGGTCTGGCGGCGCTTCATTTTGACGGCGTTCTGCCGTGTGAGTTTGAATTTGTGGGCAATGAGCCTGTTTTTGAGTGGGAAAAAGCTATTGATCTGGGATTTTCCCGTATCGGCGAGGCTGTGGAGATAACCGAATATGAACGGGAACTGTATTCTAATGACCATGATATCGTTCGTGCGCCTGATAAGCTGTATGCAGTGCCTTTCTTTGATGCGGAGAATCGTCAGCTTGACCATGTGCCTCATCTGAAAATGAACGGCGAGGGCTATGCGACAGTTTACGGTGTGCTTTATACAGCGGCGGAATGGCTGAAAAAGCATGATTTAATATAATAAGAGGTGAAATATGGAGAAAGAAATGCGATATGCCGTACTTATCGATGCCGATAATGTTGCGGCGAAGTACACGAAATATATTCTTGATGAGGTGTCGAACTACGGTGTTGTCACTTATAAGCGAGTTTACGGCGACTGGACCCGTCCTAACCTTGCAGGCTGGAAGAACATGGCACTCGACAATGCTATCACACCGATACAGCAGTACAGCTATACTACGGGAAAAAATGCCACTGACTCAGCTATGATAATTGATGCGATGGATATTCTCTATTCCAACAATGTGGACGGATTCTGCATAGTTTCCAGTGACAGTGATTTCACAAGACTTGCCATCCGTCTGCGTGAATCGGGAATCCACGTTATCGGCATGGGCGAGAGGAAAACTCCGAAGCCGTTCAGCACTGCCTGCAATGCGTTCAAGTATCTGGAAATTCTCGCCGAGGAAGAAGTGCAGGGGGCTGTCGAGACTGAGAAGGTGGAGCTGAAAACTCTGGAATCAGCTATAATACGTATAATTTCGGAAAATGCCAACTTGCAGGAGGAGATCAATATCGGCGAGTTGGGAAGCAGACTTCTCAACCGATATCCTGATTTCGATGTGAGAAATTACGGATATTCCAAGTTTTCACAGTTCCTTAAATATTTTGACTGCCTCAGCTTCCGTCAGGTGGGAAGCAGTATCCTTGTTTCACAGAAATCGGATATGACCGATCTCCAGAAAATAGAGGCAACTCTGGCGGCAATAGTGAAAACTAACGGCACAAAGGGATATAATCTGGGCGAACTGAAAAAACAGCTTTGTGCGAAACTGCCTGAATTCGATGTGAAGACATACGGCTATTCTAAGTTCAGCCGTTTCGTGGAAAATCTTCCAAATTTCAAAATCAAGAATAATACAGTAATGATAGTTGAAAAATAAAGGAGCAGTGAATGGGGAAAAGGACAAGTGCATTTTTATGTGTCCTGCTCTGCGCATTGGGAGGAGCAGCATTTGTAAAATTTGGCAAGGAAACAGGACATTTCAGAAAAGCTCCCGAAGCTGCGTATCTTTCCGATTCGGAAGCTGCGAGCCGTCCTGCGTATAAGCAGCTGAATGATAAGGAAAGGGCGATCTATGAGGCTCTTTACAGGGGAATTACCGAAAAACAGGAATTTATACCGCTTCCGTTTGAGGTGGACGGCGATACCTACTCGAAGGTGTACTGTCTCCTCGAAAAGCAGGAGGGGAAATTCTTTTATCTTGGTTCATCCTATTATACGGCTGAAAAGATACGTGAAGCTCAGATAGTATATCGTGATGAGATAGGCAAAGCCGATGAAAAAATGGCGGATGTAGAAAAAGCAGAGCATAAGGCGCTGACGGCTATAAAAAGAGCAACGGGCGACTATAATAAAATAATGGCTATAAATGACTATATAGTAAATAACTGCACCTATGTTTCGGGTGCTGACAGAGAGTACAGCCCGACTGTATACGGCTGTCTTGTTGAGCAGGAGGCTAACTGTGAGGGCTATGCGAAAACCTTTGATATGCTGGCTGCCGAAGTCGGCCTGGAAAGCTGTCTGATAACGGGTATTACCGATAAGGGTGAAAATCACGCATGGAATCAGGTGAAAGCTGACGGCGAATGGTATAATATTGACGTAACATGGGGGGATACTGACGAAGGCGATGATGTTCGCAGAGCATATTTT
>JAEDMD010000277.1 GCA_016303195.1 Oscillospiraceae bacterium
GAACGTGCGCCTGCGGCGCTTTTTTATATTTTTAAAAGTAAATGCTGTTGCCGTGCGGCAAAGAAAGATCTTTGTTGCTTTTTGTAGGAAACAGTGGTATAATGTAGATATAATAACAATGCAGTATGCATGATGTAAGGGGGAGTTTATATGCAGATAGTTACACCAAAACAAATGCAGCGCATCGAGGAAAAGTCAGAAAAACTCGGTGTCAGCAAAAAACAGCTTATGGAAAATGCAGGAAAGGCTCTTGCTGACCATATCGACAAATATTCCGAAAATGAACTGAAAAAATCAAATTATGAACCGTCTGTCGTTTTCCTGACAGGAAAAGGCAATAACAGCGGTGACTGCTTCGTTGCGGCTAATATCCTTGTTTACCGTGGATACAGAATAACCATTATCGACATCGGCGGTCAGCCCGAAACCGAGCTTTCCCGTGAAATGTACGACCGTATGCCGTCGGAGCATATCACTTTCATCGACGGATACCGCAACAAAACTGTTGAAGCCGCTATCGAAGCCGCTGAAATAGAATATATGTCAGTTGCAGGCGATGATCTTTCCGCTCTCGAAAACAAAAAAGACCGCAACCCTATCGACAATATCCTGCTCCACGAAAAAAGACGTATGCAGAAAGTGACGGAAGCTGTAAGAGAGGCTGATATTCTGGTGGACGGTGTTTACGGCACAGGTTTCCACGGTCAGCTTGATAAGAATATCGCCGCTGTTTTTGCTATCGGGACAGGCGCTTACTGCATCGCCGTAGACGTTCCGAGCGGTGGAAACTGCGTTTCGGGAACTGTCGCTCAGGGAATATTCAAAGCTGACGAAACTCTCACTTTCGGCTATATCAAAACGGGTATGTCCCAGTTCCCACTGAAAAAATACTGCGGAAAGATAACCATTGCCGATATCGGTCTGCCTGCGGATTGTATCAGGATAACCGACGGAGAAAGAAAGTATTTCCGCATCGAACGCAACCATCTTGCTTCTTTTCCGCCAAAGCGTGAAAGGGATTCCCACAAGGGCGATTTCGGTACTGTCCTCGTTATTGCAGGCAATTCGTCAATGCGTGGTGCGGCGGCTTTCGCTTCACTGGGCGCTCTCAGAAGCGGTGCAGGCCTTGTCAGACTTGCATCCGTTGAAAAATGCATAGATACAGCTTCCGTACTCGTTCCGGAAGCTACCTACATTGAAATGGAATGTGACGATTACGGGTATATGCTGTTCGACCCGAACCGTGAAGCCATCCTCGACGCCATGAAAAAAGCCAAAGCTGTTGTCATCGGATGCGGAATGGGCGTTACTCCCGATACCATCGAGCTTACAAAATTTGTCGCTGAAAATTCAGATTGTCCAGTAATTATCGACGCAGACGGAATAAACTGCATTGCCTCCGACATAGATATATTAGTAAAGAAGAAGTCAGAAATAATCATCACTCCCCACGTTGGCGAAATGGCAAGACTTCTCGGCTGTGACACAAAGATGATATCCGACAACAGGATAGTAGTTGCTGAGAAATATGCTGAAAAGTACGATATAACCGTAGTCCTCAAAGGTGCAGGAACTGTTGTTGCAAACAGCAGGCATACTGCGGTAAACCATACAGGCAATGCAGGAATGAGCGTCGGCGGAAGCGGCGATATCCTTGCAGGTATCATCGGTTCTATCACCGCTCAGGGACTCGGTACATTCGACAGCGCTTGTGCAGGAGTGTATATGCATGGTCTGGCAGGAGATTCGGCGGCTGAAAAGCTGGGCATGGAAGCAATGATCCCACGGGATATTATCGCAAATCTGCCCGACTCATTCAGATTGCTGAAAGAAAAGAAAAAGGATATGCTGAATATCAATAAATAAACGTCATTTATTTTCACGGCATAAAAACAGCGGATGTCAAAAGTCAGAATAATATTTAGGAGATGTATTATGAAACGACTTATCACATCCGCTGTGTGCTTTATGTTCACATTATGTCTTACTGCCTGTGCAGTTCCCACCAAAGGTGAAAACTCCTCCTGTGAAAACAACCTCGGCGCTTCATTTGAATCCGATGCGGTTATTGTTATCGACAAGCTCAACGCCGATGCCGAACTGATACATTCCGATGACGGTGCGTGGTCAGTGGAATTCAGCTCACCAAACACATTGAGCGGTATAAAACTGGAATTTGCCGATGATAAGGTGAATGCGTCATACAAAGGGCTTGATTTCTCAGTCCCTCAGTCGGCTCTGCCTGTGAAAGCAATGATGCTCAACCTCATTCAGGCAGTAGATGACAACAGCACATCCGAAAAACTCAGCGGCGAAGAAAAGGACGGTATGCTGATAATAAAGGGATCTCTCGAAGGCGGCGACTATACCATCACCGCCGACAGCGAGGGAAAACTCACATCCTTTGAAATGCCTAACAATAAACTGAAGATCACCCTCGTCAGTGATTAAAGACCATTAAAAGGACTGCTATAAGTGGAGTACTCTTACAGAAGTTTTTACACGTGATATTGAGGGAAACCCTTTTGAAAAAGG
>JAEDMD010000035.1 GCA_016303195.1 Oscillospiraceae bacterium
CGACAAAATTATGCCTGATAATCCGTACATTCACCCTATGTGGACAGGTTCTTACAAGTGTTTTATTCCAAAATAAGCGTAAACGGCCCGTCGTTAAGCAGTTCCACTTTCATGTCAGCGCCGAACGAACCTGTCTCAACGTGCTTTCCTTTGCTTCTGAGATACTCAACAAAATACTCATACAGCCTGTTTGCCTCGTCAGGCTTTGCCGCCTGTATGAAATTCGGTCTGTTTCCTTTTCGGCAGTCGGCATACAGCGTAAACTGCGGAACTACCAGTATTTCGCCGCCTACACTTTCAAGGTCGAGGTTTATCTTGTCATTCTCATCGGAAAATATCCTCAGTCCGACTATCTTATCAGCAAGTCTGCGGCATTCCGCTTCGGTGTCCTCATGTCCCACACCGAACAGCAGAAGAAAACCCGTGCCGATCTTTCCGATGACCTCGCCGTCTACTTTTACACTCGCATTTTTTACTCTTTGAAGAACTATCTTCATTTTTACCCTACTTTCTGACTATCTCCATTGAAAAAGCCTCAAGTTCCAACGATTCCTCGTCTTTTCGGCTCATAAGGCTGAACATTGCTTTCGGCAGCGGGATATCCACGGTATTTCCCGAATTATTGAAGAAAAAGATATACTCATCAATTCCGTTTGTTCGTGTTGTGACTTCAACTCCGTCGGGCAGGTCTTTCAGCTTCGGGATGCCTGTCTGCTTCATGATATTGCCGATGAAACTCTCATAGAAATCGCTGTCACAGACCGTTCCAACGTAATAAACCACACCACTGCAATACCTGTTCATCGTCACCGCAGGACTGCCTTTATATAAATCGTCATCATACTCTGCATATGCCTTTGCGGATGTAAGTTCAATGATATCACACCAGCTTCGGCAGGCAAAGATATTTCCTGCAAAATCCTTTATGGAACGCTCGCCGTTTCCGATAGGGTCATAATCCCTGACCTCAGCGCCGATAAGTTCCTTATATAACGTCGGCAGTGCTTCCATAATACATTTATTGTTGGTATCCTTGACACCGCTTCGGTTGGTCATTACCAGTGTTCCGCCCTGCACAACATAGCGGTAAAGATTCTCCGATGCCTTTTTCTCGCAGATATACAGCGACGGAGCGACTACCACCTTGTACTTTGTCAGGTCTGCCGTCGGCGGAACGATATCCACATTTGCTCCGAATCCTGCAAATGCCGCATGAAATTTTTTGAGCTGTCCCATGTAGCTGAATTTCTCCGACTGGGGCTGAAGTTTCAGCGCTCTGTCACATTCGGGCGAATAGATTATCGCCGCATCAGATATTATCTCCGTGCTGTCCAGAGCATTAAGTCCCGATACTGTCTTGCACAGATCCACAAATTCGAGGAAACGCTTTGACGGGATGTTGCTGTGACCGATTAGTCCGTGTCTGAACATATCAGGGCCGCAAAGCGGAGTTCTCCAGCGGAAGTGGAGGACGGTATCTGCACCGTGAGCGATAGCCTGCAAAGAATAGCCTTTTATCATCCCCGGTTTTGGTGATGGCGCAATATGATTCTTCTTTACGACCGAACCGCTGAGCTGTTCCATTATCCAGAATTTGTCGCCCTTTATGCCACGCATCATGTCAAGATAGAATGCATTTGAACCGACTGCTTCACCGTCCACATACATCTCGGTTGACGGATAATTGTCATATGAGGCGAAATCAAGCATTGCGTACAGTTTATAGATATCGGGAACTGTCTTGCTGAGGGTGGTATCAGTAGTTACCTTTGCCTGAGGTATCTCCTTTTTTATTGTTATGGTCAGGTCACGGATGAACTCAATGGCGCTTTCGGAAGCAAACCTCATATATTCAAGGCTGAGTGACGGGTCACGCCATTCCTTCGGGAACATTACAGGCGGACGTATCTGTGATATATCGGTATAATATCCGCCGAATGCATCGCCTCCCATTGCGATGTTGATATTCTGCATATTCTCATACCTGTCCAGAAGCCATTTTCTGAATTTGTCCACACACGACGGACAACAACACTGATACGCTTCAATATCATGGTCTATCTGCCATGCAGAAATACACGGGACTCTGCTGTATCTCTTTGCGAGCATTTCTGTGAGCCGTTTTGCATACGCACGATATATCGGGGAATTCACGCAGTATTTACTGATATAGCCCTTTTCGGGCTTTGTGCCTTCGCTGTTTGTACGCATTATCTCAGGATGCTCGTCATACATCCAGAGCGGAGGACAATTTGTTGGCACACAGAGGACAAGCTCCATACTGAATGAATTAAATATCTTGATTATCTCATCGAGCCAGTTCGTGTTGAACTGCCCCATTCTCGGTTCGAGTCCTGACCAGCCAAGACCGCCTATACGAACCAGTTGAACACCACTTTTCGCCATTATCTCAGCGTCACGGTGCCACAGCTTACTGTCCCAGTTTTCGGGATAGTAGTCAACTCCAATTTTCATAAGCTCCTCCGTTACAGAGAATACTCTATCACCTGACAATTGCCCATAAACCAGTTTGAGTATTCCTCATTCGTCAAATCATTAAAATATGTTTCTATAACACGGCATATTCCTCCGTGGCATACCACAAGGACATTTTTATCTCTGTATTTCGCCTTGATCTCGTCCAGAACGGAGTAAACTCGATGGCTGAGCTGTAAGAGTGATTCACCGCTTCTGCCCATTCTCACACCGAAGTTAACCTTATTTTCTGCAAATCCCTCAGTAAATCTCGATTTGCCCTCGTATTCGCCGTAGTCCCATTCTCTCAGTCTTTCTTCTGTAATGATCTCAAGTCCGCATCTGTCAGCGACAGCTTTTGCTGTTGTGAAAGCACGTTTCATCGGTGAGGATATGATTATGTCGATATCCCCCAGTTTTTCGGCATTTTCTGCCAATTCAGCCGCCTGTGCCAGACCTGTTTCGTTGAGGGGCAGATCGGTCACTCCAAGAATTATCTCATCTTTGTTGTAGTCGGTCTGTCCGTGTCTTGTTACGTATAACTTCAATACATTGCCTCCGTTATATATCAGAATTCCTTTTCCGCTTTCTCTATTTCAGCCCTTGCGTTATCCAGCATAAGCTCGCTCGGACTGTCACCGCCCATTATTCTCGCAACTTCGGCAACTCTGCCATCCATATCAAGCTGTGTGACATGAGTTTCTGTGCGGTCACCGACAATCGATTTCTCTATCATCAGGTGATTGTCCGCCATTACTGCTATCTGAGAGAGGTGAGTAACGCAGATCACCTGTCTGACTTTGCCGATCTCACGAAGTTTTATGCCGATCTTCTGAGCCGCCTTTCCGCTTACACCCGTGTCGATCTCATCGAATATCATGGTAGGGATACTGTCCTTATCGGCTATAACGCTTTTCAGTGCGAGCATGATCCTTGAAAGTTCGCCGCCTGATGCAATTTTTGATATCGGCTTCGGGTCTTCACCTTTATTTGCGGAAATGAGGAACTCCACCGAATCCATGCCGTTGACCGTCAGCTTTCCTTTTTCATGGCGGACAGCAATGACAACTCCCGACATATTGAGAAATTCCAGTTCTGCCGTTACCTGCTTTGCAAAGCGCTCTCCAAGTTTTTCACGATACTCATACAAAGCCTTTGCCTGTTCGGTAACGGTATGGAGAAGCTGTTCACGCTTTTCGGTAAGGGCGATTATCTCATCGCCTGAACCTTCAAGCTGCATAATGTCACGGCAGGCATCGTCATAAAGTTTGATAAGTCCGTCACAATCTGTGGCATACTTCCTTTTCAGCTTGTTTATCACGCTCAGCCTGTCAGCCAGATATCCGAGACGCTGACCGTCAAGTTCTATCCTGTCAGCAGTTGCTTCAAGTTCCGAGGCGATGTCCGAAAGCTCTATTTCTGCGGCAGAAAGCCTTTCATAAAGTTCGGACAGCTTGTCATTATCATCGGTATATCCTGCAATTTCCGTTTCGGCAGTCACAAGCATATCATTTGCCGCATCCTCGCCGATTATGGCGGAAACTGCATTTTTCACGGCAATTATGATATTCTCGGCATTCTTTGCGGCTGAATACTCCTTTTCAAGCTGTTCATCCTCGCCTGCCGAAAGTTCTATTTCGCCGATATCGTCGATTATCTCATTAAGTTCACGCTGACGGAATGCGCTTTCTTTTTCACGCGTTTTCAGTTCACCCAGCCGCCTTGCTGTCTGCTGAAGTTCACGGAAAGTCTGGCGGTACTCCTCCAGAAGCGAATTATCACCGCCGAAATCATCAAGTATCTGCAAATGTCTGTCGCTGTCCATGAGTATCTGATTATCGTGCTGACCGTGGATATTTATAAGCATACCGCCTATCTCTTTCAGAAGTGAAGCTGATGCGGTACGGCTGTTTATCCTTGCAACACTTCCGCCGTCGGCACTTATCTCACGGGTGACGGTAATTTCCTCATTGTCGTGAGAGATCCCCAGTTCATCCAGTTTTTCACATATATCATCGGAAAGGTCGGTAAAAAGTGCGGTTATGACTGCCTTGTCACAGCCTGTGCGGACGATATCCTTTGAACAGCGCTGACCGAGAACTGCATTTATGCCGTTTATGAGGATAGATTTACCTGCACCTGTCTCACCTGTAAATATATTCAGCTTTTTTTCAAGCGGTATGACTGCTTCTTTGATAACTGCAAGATTGCGGATATATATCTCTTTTAACATTTAAACTGCTTTACCTCCTCGGAAACAGCTCGCTCCTGAACTGTTTTGACAGCTTTTTTGCCTCGTCCTCTGTTCTGACAAGAATAAATATAGTATCATCGCCTGCAATAGTTCCCACAACGCCCTGATGGTTGACGGAATCTATTGCGGCACAAGTTCCCTGTGCCATTCCTGCCCTGCATTTCAGCACAATGGTATTCATTGCATAATCCACCGACAGCACCGCTTCCTCAAACAGACTTTTCTCCTCAGCGGCAGCCGCAGGGAGAGTATAGCGGAAATCGCCGTTCTCATCACGCTGTTTCACCAGATTGAGCTGTTGGATATCTCTTGAAAGGGTCGCCTGAGTGGTCTTTATGCCACGTTCGCCAAGAAGCTGTATCAGCAATTCCTGAGTTCCCACAGGCTGTTCGGTGATAAGCTCAAGTATCAGTTCATGTCTGCGATTTTTCATATTCGTTCACCTACTTTATGGGCTTGCACATTTTCGTGCAAAGGGACTCATGGAAGGAATTTCCGATTATATCGATAAATTTTATGTTCTTGCTTCCTCTGCATATCTCTATGGACTCATTTTCGTGAAGG
Source organism: Oscillospiraceae bacterium (assembly GCA_016303195.1). Taxonomy (GTDB): domain Bacteria; phylum Bacillota; class Clostridia; order Oscillospirales; family Ruminococcaceae; genus Ruminococcus. Next base: position 5,294 of record JAEDMD010000035.1, read on the forward strand.
TCGCAGAAATGCTCGCCGTCCACATTTATGACCATTGACTCGCCACGTGAAACAGGGGTGGTATTCTTCATACGAAGCCTTCTGCCTGCCGCAAAGAGAGTTGCCCTCGAAAACAGAGAATGCGGGCATATCAGTGTCATTTCGATACATTCAAGGTCAGGCTCGATAATAGGGCCTCCTGCGGAGAGAGCGTAAGCGGTCGAACCTGACGGAGTGCTGAAAAGAACACCGTCCGCACGGTATCTTCCAACCACGTAATCCTCGGAAAACACCTCAAAATCGCATATTCTGAAACTTCCCGAACGTCCCTGCACTTCATTCAGCGCAGTTCTCACCTTGTCACCTTCGGGAGTATGACAGACAACGTCAAGGGTCATTCGCTCGGAAATGTCAAAATCTCCTGTTTTCAGCTTTTTCAGCTTGTCAAGCTGGTCGGATTCCAGACCTGCCATGAAACCGAGAGTTCCCGTGTTTATCCCCAGAAGCATAGTATCCTTGCCGATGAGGTATTTGGCACAACGGAGAATAGTTCCGTCACCGCCGATGGCAAGCACAACATCTGCTGTTTCCGCAGAAATGCTCATATCCTCAAATATAACCTGTGGCTTGTCTGCAAAATCTTTCATGAATTCGCCGCTTACGGCAGTCTGTATCCCTGCACGTGCAAGAACATCGCAAGCCTCACGGGCACAGCTCAGTGCGTTTTTTTTCTGGAAATTCGGGTATAATGCCGCTTTCATAACTATCTCCTTACAGACCGGTGAATGCACTTTCAACTAACGCTTTAAAGTCGTGCATTACGGGAGTTCCGCTTTTTTTGCACAGCTTCACCAGATACTCTATATTTCCGCTTCCGCCCTTTACGGGGGAAAACGTGTATTTTTCGCAGATAAATCCGATAGATGATGCGAAACTGTCGATCTCGCCCAGAACACGGATATGTACCTTTCGATCTTTGACGATACCTCGCTTGCCGATATCATGCTTGCCTGCCTCAAACTGAGGTTTTATCAGGACTGACGCAGATGCGCCGTCTTTAAGCAGTTCATGTACTTTCGGGAGTATCTTCGTCAGGGAAATGAATGAAACGTCCACGCATATGAGATCCACCTGACCGCCGATATCCTCAGCGGTGATATTGCGGATGTCCGTTCCCTCCATATTCGTGACACGTTCATCCCTGCACAAAGCCTCGGCAAGCTGACCGTGACCGACATCAACGGCAAATACGTGAGATGCTCCGTTTTTAAGCATAAGATCGGTAAATCCGCCTGTGGATGCGCCTATGTCGAGACAGACCTTCCCTGTGAGATCAAGTCCGAATTCCTCAGCCGCTTTTTCCAGCTTCAGCGCTCCCCTGCCAACATATTTTTCCTGCTCGCAGGAACGGATATCATCATTTTCATTAACGTTGTCAGAGGCTTTTTTTGCAGTCATACCGTTTACCGTGACATTTCCTGCGGCGATCATTTCCTTTGCACGTTCACGGCTTCGGGCGATGCCTCTTGCCACAAGCTCACTGTCAAGCCTTGCCATCGTTCTTTCTCCTGTTTCTGATATATTCAGCCATTTTGCCGCTGCTCAGCCCCATATGTTCAAGGCAGGACTTTACCGATGCCTGCTTGATGAAGTCATCTGCGGCAACTCTGCCGTAATCGCCGTCATAACTGCTTTCAGCCAGTATTTCGCCAAATTTTTCGGATATTCCACCGCTTCCCATGCTTTCCTCGAAGAAAACGATATGCCTGTACTTCTTCATTTCGGGAATCAGCTTTCTGTCCAGCGGATATATTTTCGTCATCTTCAGCAGGTCGCAGTTGATCCCCTCGTTTTTCAGAGATCCCTGTGCTTTATGAGCCTCACCGCAAAGTCTGCCATAAGTCACGATCAGAGTATCGCTGTCATTTTCACGCATGAAAGTGTACTCCGTACCAATACATAGTTTCTTGACAGCAGGAGTTTCAGCACCTCTCGGATATCTTATTGCACACAGCCCTTTTTCTGCATATATAGCCTTTTTCATGCACATACGCAGTTCTTCATAGCTTGACGGAGAATATACAACAGTATTCGGAATTGTAGTCAGCATGGGGACATCCAGAAGCCCCTGATGAGTTTCGCCATCCTCACCGACAACTCCTGCACGATCAACTCCAAGTATAACATGAAGTTTGCCAATAGCAACATCATGAACGAGCTGATCGTATGCTCTCTGCAAAAATGTCGAATATACGGCAAAAACAGGTGTCATTCCCATTGAAGCAAGTCCGCCTGCAAAGGTGACTGCGTGTTGTTCGGCAATTCCCACATCGTAGAATCTTTCGGGATATCTGAAACGGAAATACTGCAAGCCTGTTCCGTATTTCATGGCGGCTGTGATAGCGCATATCTTCTCGTCATTTTCAGCGATCTTCACAAGCTCCTTGCCGAAAACGGTAGAGTAGCTGTCTTCTGCCGAAACTTCGGGATTTCCCGTTGCAATGTCAAAACGGGAGATACCGTGATATTCGCCTGGATTCTTCTCAGCAGGGCCATAGCCCTTGCCCTTTGTGGTCTTGACATGGATGAAAACAGGCTGATGAAGATGCTTTGCGGTGTGGAGTACCTCGTCAAGCTCTGTCAGGCTGTGACCGTTGACAGGGCCGAGATAGATAAATCCCATGTCCTCAAACATGGTGCTTTGCTCAAGAATATTGGATTTTACGGAATCCTTGACGTTCTTGATGCCCTTCTGAACGCTGTTTCCCACCAGTGGTATCTTTTTCAGACCTTTTTTGACAGCTTCCTTGGTCTTGTAGTAGTTTTCACTGCTTCGGAGAGTTGTCAGATATTTTGAAAGCGAACCGACGCTTTTAGAGATGGACATATTGTTATCATTAAGGATAACGATGAGGTTATTCTTGTGATCCCTTCCGCAGTTGTTCATAGCTTCGTAGAACATTCCGCCAGTCATTGCGCCGTCGCCGATGACCGCAACCGTATAGTTGTCCTTGCCCTGAAGCCGCATAGCTTCGGCAATTCCGCAGGCAACTGATACAGATGTACTGCTGTGACCGCTGATGAACGTATCATGTTCCGATTCCTCAGGCTTCGGGAAGCCCGAAATGCCGTTTTCCTGACGAAGTGACGAGAATCTGTCCAGTCTGCCGGTCAATATCTTATGGGTGTAAGCCTGATGTCCGACATCCCAGACGATCTTATCATCAGGGGAATTAAAATTCCGATGGATAGCAACTGTCAGTTCCACCGCTCCCAGATTTGAGGCAAGATGTCCGCCGTTCTTTGAGACGGTCGATATAAGTATGCCTCTTATTTCCTTGCAAAGAGCGGAACACTGCGGAAGGGAAAGATTTTTCAGATCTTTCGGCAGGTCAAGCTCTCCAAGAGAAACTTTTTCGGGTCTGTTTGTATTTTCCTTCATTTTATGCAAAGCGGAACAATGCTCCGCAGCTCCTTTTTATTAGTTTTTCCTGTTAAGAAGCATTTCTGTAAGCTGTTTCAGGAATGTATTGTCATTGATAACTTCAAGGCACTTCATAGCCTCGTTTGTCAGTCCATCGGCTATTTCACGGGACTTTTCAACTCCGAACAATGTAACATAGGTAGTCTTGTTCTCCTCGGCATCGCTTCCCACGGGCTTGCCAAGTTCCTCGGTCGTGCTTGTAACATCAAGGATATCGTCGATCACCTGAAAAGCGAGTCCCAGCTTGAAGCCGTAGTCAGCGGCATTGCAAAGGATATCGGGATCGAACACACCTGCACAGATGCATCCCATAACGCACGAAACCGAGATAAGTTCGCCTGTTTTGCGGCGGTACATATTTTCCAGATCAGCCACCGTAATATCGGTCTTTTCCTCATTTTCCATGTCGATGACCTGTCCGCCTATCATGCCTGATTTTCCGACAGCACGGCTCAGAAGCGATATTATCATGACCTTCTGGTCAGCATTGAGCTGGGTATCGTCAGCGATCACCTCGAAAGGCAGTACTGACAGCGCATCGCCTGCAAGTATAGCCATAGCCTCGCCGAATGCCTTATGACATGAAGGCTTTCCACGGCGGAAATCATCATTGTCCATAGCAGGAAGATCGTCATGGATAAGCGAAAATGTATGTATCATCTCAATAGCCGCAGCAGGTGCAGCCGCAGTTTCCGCATTGCCTCCGAGAGCCTCGCAGAAAGCATAGACCAGTACGGGACGAATTCGCTTTCCGCCTGCTTCAAGGGAATAATTCATCGCATCTATGAGATTTTTCTGAGGTTCTGTTGCATTGGAATGGGAGTTGTACTTTTTAAGGCTTTTCTCGACCATTCCGATATATTCATTCATTTTACTTTTAAAATCACTCATATCATTTTACTGACGTTGCAGTCCCGTCATCCTCCGTAATTTTTATCTGTGCCTCGTCAAGCTGTTTTCTGCACACAGCCGCCGCCTTAACTCCCTCACCGTAAAGTTCTACTGCCTTTTCCAGAGGGATATCACCTTTTTCCAGTTCAGCAACTATCTTGCCGAGTCTGGTCATATTATCTTCAAATGTCAGTTTTTCATCCATTGTTTTCAACCTCATTTCTGACAAATGTTATTTCAGCCTTTGCAGAGCCGTTTCCGAAACGGATATCAACAGTCTCGCCAACAGAAAGTCCCTCGCTGGTATTGAGGAGCTTTTCGTCCCTGTAAACGAGAGAATAGCCCCTTGACAGGACTTTCAGCGGACTCAGGCTTTCGAGCCTGCCGATATTGGCCGCAAGCTGTGAGCCGAGCCTTTCCATATAGTGCGAAATTGCCGAATCTATGCGCTTTTCCAGTGAATTTAATCTTTCACCGCTGAGTTTCAGTCTGTTTTCGGGAGACTGAGCTGTCAGCCTTGAATTCATTGCAATGAACCTGTCCGCAGACTTATCCAGAACCGCCAGCGCACTTCTCTGCATACGATGTTCAAGAATACCGATCTTCTCGTAAAGTGACGATATATCGGGTGCAGCAAGCTCTGCCGCCGCTGACGGAGTAGGCGCTCTCAGGTCAGCCGCAAGATCGGTCACAGAAATATCAGTTTCATGACCGACTGCCGATATTACGGGAACTTTACAGTTATAGACCGCATAAGCCACTTTTTCGGTGTTGAACGCACTCAGATCCTCGCTCGAACCTCCGCCACGGCCGACGATAACAATGTCACATCCTGCCGCCTCGGCTTTAAGGATACCACGGCAAACGGAATCGGGAGCGCCCTCGCCCTGAACAAGCGCATCAACTGCATAAACCTCGCACAGCGGATATCGCCTTGTGAGAACATTTATGACATCTCTCACAGCCGCACCGCTCAAAGAAGTTACAACTCCTATTTTTCGTGGAAAACTCGGCATCGGGCGCTTGTGTGCCGTGTCGAATATGCCTTCCTTTGCCAGTTTCTTTTTAAGCTGTTCCAGTGCCACATTCGCCGCACCTGCGCCCTCAGGGAGAATATCGTTCACATAAAGCTGATATGCTCCGTCACGCTCATACACGCTGATACTTCCCGAACAGATGACAGCCATTCCGTCCTCAGGGGCGAATTTCAGCCTTGAAGCCGCTGAAGCGAACATTACGCATTTTATGGCGCTTTCCCTGTCTTTGAGGGTGAAGTACATATGACCGCTTTTCCAGTGCAGGGTGAAATTAGATATCTCGCCCTTGACCATGATCCCCTGCAAATTGCGGTCACTTTTAAGAACTGAACCAATGTATTTGTTTATCTGGGTAACTGTTATAACAGGCATTATTTTTCCCCTGCCTTTTTCGTAAGTTCTTTCAGACAGCCGAAAATAGCCACTCCTGCCGCATTGTCGCAGGAAAATTCAGGCGCAGCAAATGAAGCCTCGGAAAAACGGGAAATTATCCTGTCACGGATCAGTACATCCGACATTACTCCTCCTGCAAAAACAAGGGGAAGTTCTCCGTATTTTTCCACAGCTTTTTCAGTCATGCCGATTATCGTAACTGCAACGGTGTCAAGGCAAAAACGTGCTATATTCTCAGGCTTTTCGCCTTTTTTCAGCATATCACCGCATTTGTTCTCAACACCCGAAAGACAGCAGTTCATGTCTTTCAGGACGGGCTTCACCTTGAATTTCTTATCCGCATCCACGGCAAGTTTTTCAAGTTCTATACCGCAGGGAAATCTCAGTCCGAGCATCACACCAACACGGTCAACTGCCTGTCCTGCTTTAAGGTCAAGAGATGTACCTATCTCGGTAACTTTGATGATATCCTCGCTGTCAGGCTCACATAACAGACAGTCAGTCGTTCCGCCGCTGACATGGAATGCAATGAACCTTTCATGAACAAGATCAAGCCTTTCGGCAGAATACAGTGCCGCAAGGATATGTCCCACCTGATGGGAAGTCCTGTGCATCGGGATATCATTTACAGCAGAAAGCGAACGTGCAAATCCCTCACCGCAGAGAAAGCATGGCATATACGAACCCTCGATATTACGTGGACGGACAGAAGCGGAAACCGCAGAAATATCCATATTTCCGCATTTTTCACGCAGTCCCTCCAACATTTCGGGAAGCTGTCTGGTATGGTGGAAAACTGCGTCGCTCTGACGCAGACCCAGTTCGCCCTCTTTCACGGGGAGCAGTTTCTTCATTTGAATGATACTCTTGGTTTCGCTGTTGAAAACTGCCGCAGATGTTGTGTAATTGCTTGTATCTATACCAAGAAACTCAGGCATTTTCGTCAGCTTTCTTTCCCTGATCTCTTGAAAATGCACCCAGAACGCCGTTTATGAACTTTGAATCCTCAGCGTAGGAATAAGTATTTGCAAGGTTGACCGCCTCGCTGATAGCGGCATTCATCGGTGTATTCTCATCATAAAGCGACTCATAGAGAGCGATGCGGAGAATAGCAATATTCAGCTTTGAAATTCTCGCAAGGCTTCTTGATTTACTGTAATTTGAAATTATTCCGTCGAGTTCCTCAGCATGAGCTAAAGTTCCCTCAACGATCTTCTTTACATCTTCATTTACGATTATCTCATCGATCTCCTCAGCGATATCGTAAAGTTCCTGTATATCATCATCACGCAGAAGCTGTTCAAAAACCAGCTTGAATGCGCTGTCTCGTATTTCACGTCTTGACATTTTCTTCTCCTTAACTTTATTCAAAGGCAACTCCGCCGATAGTCACATTGACTCTTGCGACGGGGATGCCTGTCATATTCTGAACATTTTCCTTAACTGCCGACTGCACTTCCTGAGCGACATTCACAGCTTTTACGCCGTTTTTAATGACGATACTCATATCTATGGCAGCTACATCTCCGATCATACTGATTTTTACAGGGCCGTTTTTTCTCAGCTTATTCATTTTGCTTACCTCGCCTGCAAGTCTTGCGACTCCCTTGACATCAAGTGCGGCGATACGTGCGATACCGATAATAACGTCATCGGCGATCTTTAGTTTGCTTGATGCAGATCTTTTGATTTCTTCAGCTTCCATAACTGTACCTCCGTTCGG
>JAEDMD010000036.1 GCA_016303195.1 Oscillospiraceae bacterium
TTCACGCTCAATAACTGCAGTTTCAGGGAAAAGACTGCTTTTTTTAAGCCATTCCTCAGCGGCGGCATTAGGTATCTGCGAATCCATATTTATCATAAGAGACGAAAGACTGTCTCTTTCTTTTTTTACAGCGATAAGATCATATTTGGTCTTTCTGTCGGGATTATCCGATTTTTCCAGCCATACCTCAGCACCACTGACGAGAAGTTCCCTGCACCGTCCTGTATTTTTCACATGAACAGTTTCCTCATTGCCATTGATATTAACTTTAGCGATGAAACGATTAGGACGGGAAATAAAAGTCCCGTTTATGATATTGCTGTATTTCATAAGAAAGCTCCTTTTTTCGGATAATCTTATAATGATTATACCATATTTCAGACCAACAATCAACAAAAAGAGGGCACTTTTTGTGCCCTCAGAGATCATTTATTATCCAGCAGTCCGACAACAACAAGTCTTTGCGAGCCGTCATCAGTGCAGGTTATAAGCGTCACACGGTCATCTCCTTTATCGTCCAGCACCCATGTTTCGGATGGCTCGACGATAAAATGTTCCGAGACTTTATAATGTGAAGCGTTTTTATTTTTGTCATACAGTACGATATCCATACCATCCCGTACATTTTTTAGATTATTGAAGTATTCCTTGTAGATAACACTGCTGTGAGCGGCGATACAGAAATTCCCCTTACCGACGCTTCCTGTGCCGATAAAATGTCCTGCTCCCTGAGCGAGAACAGACTGCTCTGTACCTTCAAGGACGGGAGCTTTGATATCCAGTTCAGCGATCTCTACAACGACGTTTTCCTTCATCAGCTTATGCCTGTGGACTTCACGGCATATTTTCCTGACTCCCATAAATGAGAGAGTACCGAAGCCCACAGCAAAAGCGATCACACCTGCAATGAAGCAGATAAGCTGTTTTTTTGAATAGCTTTTAAAGGGATTATTCATTATCCTTCTTCTTGCGGCCAACACCTGAAACGAATGCAGCGCCTGCACCAACAGTCATGAGTGCAGCAGCAGCAGCGACAGCAGCAACAGTTTTGACTGAGTTATTGCCTGTCTGCGGGAGATCAACATCGTTGCCCTTGCTGTCCTTGCCCTTGCCTGTTGCAGGATCGATAGTGTATGTATCAAGAACGTTGCCCTTATCGTCAGAAAGGATGATGCTGAATGAACCGTCGCCGTTGTCCTTTAATACAGAATCAGCAGGAGCAGTGCCGTTCTTTGACTTGTAGTCAGCAGCAGCCATTTCGCCCATCTTTGTGAGAGGAGCGAAGTACTTCTGCTCCTCAGCCTTAGTTGTAGTAGCAGAAGAAGCAGTGTCTTCCTTTACAGTAGTTGTTGCAGAAGTTGTGCTTTCAGTTGACTTTTCAGAAGTTGAAGCAGATGTTGTTGAAGTAGTTTCAGTTGTAGTTGTTGTAGAGGTGGATGTGGAAGATGCAGTAGTAGTTGTTGTTGTTTCAGTATTTGCAGTCATGTGATAGAATTCGTCGAAGCACTTGCTTATGTTAGCGAAGTTGTAAGTTTCTGAGAAGTCCTTTGAGCCGTCTTCGTTGATCTTAACGTTGTTGAAGTCAGGCTCGATACCGAGGTCGATGCTGTTACCGTTCTTGTCAATGAGGCAAGTACCTGATGAAAGAACATAAGGATTTCCGTCAGCAGTCAGACGAACCTGGATAGCGCAAGCGCCGCCTCCGCTCTTTTCACCCATGAGAACCATTCCGTTATCGTGAGCCATTGAAGGGAACAGGTTACCGCAGGAGAATGACATTTTGCTTGAAATAACACCAAACTTGAGGTCTGTCTTGAATGCAGCATCCTTTTCATCGATTACCTTATCAAAGTTCTTGTCAACCTTAAAGTTGCTTGAAATAATTATATCAGCGTGCGGGTCATAAATGTCAAACTTATTAATATCAGCCATGATACCCATTAAGTATGCTAATACCATTGAGTCTCCGCCTGTATTTGTACCCATATCAACAACAAACTTTGTGATCTTAGGATTCTTGTCAGCCTTTTCTACGCACTTATAGAAACCTGAAACAACTTCCACAGGGAGCTGACCATTGTTGTGATAGTAATTATCCCAAGCAACCTTGTCGCTTGCGAATCCGTCGAAACTGAAGAATGCAACATCGCCCTTTTCGCAGTAGATATAGCCGGGGAGTTCTTCAGTACCTTCAACGGTCTCAATGAAATCAACATCCTTTATCATTTCATCTCTTGCAGCCTTTGCCCAGTCACCTGTTTTTAACATTGTATTAAGATCTTCCGCATATGGAATTGCATTCTCGAATGAAACATTAAGATTAGGTCCGATCTCCTGAACCTTAGCTGCGATGCCCGGATGTCTTAATCCGATCGCACCAAACTGGGTATGTCCGCCATCCCAAAGGTAGTTATTGAGAAGATTGAATCCCATTGTATAATCAGCAGCATCCTTTGAAAGGAGAAGTTCCTTTATCTTCTGAGTAGTGTCATTACCTTCTGAAAGCATACCGTCAAGGCCTTTTTCCTTCAGGAGAGGAGTGAAGTATGGTCTGCCAGGGTAGCCGTAAGTCATATCAAACGAGAAGCAAAGCTCGTTGTAGTTGAATTCGACAATATCCTGAGGTCTGCTATTCTCTACATATTCAACAGATGCAAAAGCATTGACACGATCTTCACTTGTAGAAATATTTGTGATAGAGAAATCTGTCATAAGTTCGCCGCCAAAGTAGAGGACATCATCCATAAAGAAAGGATTTCTTTCAGGTGTTACATAGATATCGCAAAGTGTGGGAACAGGGAACCAGATATCATCGTTATCAGCGAGTATATCGAGGTGGTAAGCACCGAGGTCAGCACCGCCTTCAAAAGCCTGATGTTCGCTGATATCTTCTCTTACATAAAGGTCGGAAACTGAACTTGTAGCGGTAGCTTCGTCTTCAGGCATAATAAAATTGTTGATATCGCTTGATGAGATAGTGTCTTTTTCAATATCAATAGTGCCTGTTGTACCGATAGGAACTTTAACTTCAAAAGTACCGTCATTGTTGTTCTTTACTTCCAGCTCCTGACCGCACCACTGCTTGTAGAAGTCAGTCAGCTTAACATAAGGAACAGAAGGGAGTGCGTCATAGTAACGGCAGTCAATAGATGAAACGTCGTCGTAAGAATAGAGATATGTCTTTAAAGAACCGGTCTTGTAGCCTTTGTCAGTGCTGTTGTCCTCAGCAGCAAGAGCTGTGAATCCTGACGTTGAAGCGATGGTTGTGAGTGCAGCAATACCTGCAATAGTTTTTTTGAAAAACATGGTTAAATCCTCCTCTGAACAATTAAAAATATATGGGATGAACGATAAGGTCATGGATGTACTTGGATGTTATCAAGTGTACTTATCGAACGATTACATTATATCACACGTATGCACATTTGTCAATACTTTCCTTCAAAAAATAAACAAACTCCAAAAGGCTGTAAATAGCTAATAGTTTGAGATATTAAAAAAATATATATCCAAGATAATATGAGCTTATAGGATTTAAGTGTACTTATTGTACTTGAAAGTGTACTTATCCATTGATAAGCATTTCATATGTGACACCATATTTTTCAGCAATGTCATGAGCGTATGATGAACCCTCAGGAGGAGCGCATTTCACCTTGAACGAGCGCTTACCGTTTTCGCTTTTCATAATAAGCGATGAAACGTTATGGCCGAATTCGTCGGTATTCTCTGCCAGTTTGTGCATATGAGTGTTGTATATCGTTCTGACGTTCTTTGCTGTCAGTGCTTTGATGGAATCTTTAGCGATGTAGTAGCCTTCCTCGAAAGAAGTTGTAGAGAAAGTCTCGTTCAGCAGAATAAGGCTGTTTTCGGTGCATGATGAGTAGATATCCTTGAATCTGACACATTCCTCGCCAAGTCTGCCCAGATCCATAGTCTTGTCCTCGTCGGCAGGGAAATGGGTGTAAATACAGTCAACGGGAGCAAATCTGAATGATGAAGCAGGAACAGTAATACCGCCCTGAGCGAGAGCATAAAGCTGACCTATCGCCTGTGTAATGGTAGTCTTACCGCCACGATTAGCGCCTGTGAGAATATAGATGGCATTGTCTTTGTCAAATCTCAGGTCATTGAAAACAATTTCGTCGGCATTGTCCATGTTGACAGCGAGTTTCAGATTGAACAATCCTTTAGCATCCATTCTTACATCCGGATCGTCCGAGATCTCAGCTTTGCAGAAAGGGAAGCCCTTTTCGGTACATGAGCTTATGAATTCTGCAAAACGGATGTAATATAAAAATTCGGGTATCTGACGGGTGATGTCAGCGATAGCCACATCCACATATTTTGAAAGAACGTCACGAAGCCTTTTTATGAGCGAATCCAGCAGTTTGTTCACAATCTTGTCAAGGTAAAGAGTGAATGATGAAGAAGTATCGGAATCAGGCATATTCACGATAGTTGAACGGGTAAATGCATCAAGGAACGGATTTCTGCTCATTGCGAGAAAACCTGCGGTTTTATTGATGAAAGCGGCAGGATCGGCAGTATCGTTTCTTTCGATCTGATGATAGTGCATATCACCGTCCCAGTCATTTCCGTTATTGATCTTATCTTTTGAATTGATGGCATCGGCAAAATTGTTAAGAATTCCCGATTTCTTGAACGGTTTGTTGTTGACTGAGATAAGCCCCATGCTGACAGCTTCAAATTTATCATTGACATTTACACCGAGGGTTACACTCTGGATGTCAACGGAACGTGCTTTCAGATCGGCGATATCTTTTTTCATTTCAGCGAAACAGGCTTCATTGTAAAGGTAATCAATATACTCACGGAAACGGATAAGCCCTTCCGAGGAGATAGCAGTATCAGAAAGACATTCACGCATTGCTTCAACGCATACGATATAGTCGTTCAGTTCATCCAGACGATGAAGCAGATACCAGAGCCCCAGCTTTTCATCGGTGGATTTTGCAACAGTGCCGAAATTTCGGATAAACTCCAGCTTATCAAACAGCTTTGTCATTTTTTCCCTCAGTTCAGGCAATGCGAGAATGTCAGCAAAGACTTGCTGTCTGAATTCGGCAGTATGAGGATCGGGTGACATATTTGAAAGAATTTCGAGTATGAGGCGCTGTTCTTTCGGATCATTTGTAATAGTTGAGCAGATCGAATCCAGACCAAGATCATGAATGACTGTATTCGGGAGAGTTCTGAAAGAATCAGTATTCCCATCGGGCGAGAGAAGGCTGATCGAAGAAGGTTTTTTATTCATAGCGAAGCTCCTTTGAGAGCCTGTCCACATGGGGGGAATGTATAGATTTTCAGGCGTAATTTTGTCAGTGACAAGGCAAAAATCCGCAGGAATGCTGTCGCATTTCAAGGCTCTTTAACGCAGGCATCGGCTATATTTGACGAAAAGATGTGTATGAATCCCTATGTGGACAGGTACTGATAATAATAAAAACTGATACGCTTATTATAACATATTATTATAACAATTGCAATAATAGTTTCACAAGATAAACAAAAAACGGATACTCATTTTCGAGTATCCGTTATAAAATTATTCATTTTTCGAAGTTTCGTCCTGATTTTCAGTGATTTCCGCATTCTCCTCATCAGAAGTTTCGGATTCGGCATTATCTGCAACTGTGACAGGAGTTTCGGATTTTTTATCCTCCGGAACGTCAGGCTTGTGCTTTTTTATCAAGATCTCAGGAATTATGAGAGCAAGGAGCGCAAACAGAGATATCAATGCGCCATATCTGAAGCCGGGAACATGATATTTCATGACAAGATGGTGCTTGCCCTCGGAAATGCGGAAGCATGGGAAAACGTCAACAGCGGTATTGGTCGGAAGTTTCCTGCCGTCGCAGTAAACTTCCCATCCGCCGTCCTGAACGGCAGTCATGAGCATGAGCTTGCTTTCTGAAAGCTCAACAGCGCCTTCAATAACAGTTCCGCTTGCCTTTGTAATGTCGATACCATCAGCGGCAAGCTGTCTGTATGCCTTATCCCATATACCTTCGTCCATGTAATACATGGTCAGACCGTGGCAGCCGAGATTAATGTCAGCGACTTCAAAATCAGCGGTTATAACAGCACCTTCATCGAAGTATCCGCAGTAATTGAAAGCGCCAAGATAGGAATTTACAGTTTTGTCAAGGTTAGGGCCGAGGAGGTGAATACTTCCTGCACGGAAATTATGGCTGAAGAAGTAGAATCCTGTTCTTGGAGCGGTGTAAGTGTACTTGATGGAAACATCCTGCTGGTCATTTTCACGATAGAAGAACTGCTGATCGAGATTGTCATTGTAGTCAAGAGAGCAGTTTACAGGTTCAACGCTGTCAGGCTCAAATTCGATGTATGGCTTGCACTCTGCTCCGAGCATTGCGGAAAGCAGAGACATATGGTTATCAAGGCCACGTATCTGATTATCAGTCTTGAACTGAAGTATATCATCGGAAACTGAGTAAACGATAGGGAGAGCGGTGGTGTTTTCTTTTATCGGGACGGTGAAGAAATCGTTATCGCCTTCCATGTGAGCAACTGTACCGGGCACAACGGATGCGAGGTTATTTGAGTAGTCGATGAAATATTTTATACCGAACAGGCTGTTCTGGACAGGACTGCTGATATTATAGACGGAACTTACCTTGTCGGCGTAAACTCTGTTTCCGAGGAATTTCAGCAGGGTGAAGGCATTTCCGTTCATTGTGGATGAATAGTAGCTCATGCCCTTGCAGTTGTCCATCATTGTAGGGTTGAAAGTGAAACCGATGTTATCCTCAACACGGTAGAAATCGTCGCTTCCGCTCTTGATGCGTTCGCCGTTTGCAACATGACGAACTATTTGAGCAGTATATGTTGTCTCATCTGATACCTGAAATCCCTTATTGCCTTCATAATCGCAGACAGTAACGAGATTCTTGCCCATATCGAACACCATCAGGCAGGCGATAACAGCAGAAGCGGCATGGCTGATAATGGTGCAGAACTTTTTCTTTTCGTCATTCTTTCTCATGATAAAGCGGATAAGGCTTGAAAGAATAACGGCAGCCGCCGCAATAATGATAATGGCGATGGCATATTTCGGGATGTCACGGCTTTCCGTTTCACCAAGACCTTTCTGAGTGAAGCAGAGCAGTCCGAGACCGATAGCTGAACCGATTACCGAGCGGATGAGTGTCAGGCCTTCAAAACGTGCAAGTCCTGTTGAGCCAAGCAGAATGAGGTAAAGCGAGAGGAGGAATGACCATCTTCCGGGGAGCTGATTCGGGAAATGGAAACCGTGCCAGATGTAGTTGAGAATGTTGCAGTTAAGGGATGCGATGAGGAAAACGAGGAATACCGCACTTGTGAAGCGCTCAGCTTTGCGGAATGACTTGTTGGTGAAGTACAGCGGAACAGAGAGAAAAACCATGATACCGCAGAAAATGTTAGCGCCCTTGTATTCCTGAAAGAAATTCGTATAAGGCAGGCAATTCTGGAGAACAGCAGTAAAGTTTCCGTACCATTCCAGCTTTTCCGGAGATGGAGCTTCAACTGCGAGAGTCTGGGAAATACCCATAGCAACAGGGATTATGATGAAAGCTGAAAGAGAGCCGCCGATCAGTGAATAAAGCGCAAATCTTACAGCAGAGAAGAACATATCCTTAACGCCGCTGATATGGTGCTTGCCTGTTTCGGCATCTTTTTCGAGGTGCATTTGCAGGAAAATGCGTGTGAGGAAATAGAGAGCGCTGAAAATGCACATTGAGAAGCCGATATAGAAACTGGTGAAAATGGAAAGCGCAAGGAAAACAACGTACAGCAGCGGCTTTTTCTTTTCGATAAGAAGGTCGATACCTACAACGATAAGCGGAGCGTACATCATAAGGTCAGTCCACATGAACTGCGAAATATAGGCGATCATGTAGGAACAGAGTGAATATCCGACAGCGCCGCCGATAAGAACAGGGGAGTGGGATCTTGATTTGAACCGCAGCATTCCGAGACAGGTCATGGAACTGATGGCGATTTTCACAAGACAGAATATATCCAGCATTTTGACAAGCTGGGCATAGGGGAATAATCTAAGCAATATGACGAAGATACTGTTGCAGTAGTAGGCGCTTTGTGTCCAGTTATTGAAGCCTAAAGCACCGTTCCACGAATGGAACAGATCGGAAATACTGTCAACGCTTTTGTTATTGACATACATTGAGAAATACTGTCCCCACAGATCCATACAAAGTACGGATTTTTCACCGAACGGAGCGATCTGCCGATGCTTGAACACTATGATGCCGATAGCTGTTGATAGTATCGCTGCGATAAGATATGGTATCAGACACAGCAATTTTTTGAGAAGGTTGTTTTCTGTTTTTTTATTCATAAATTCAAAACTCCTTGCCAGAGCAATCGCTCTTTATTAAACTCTCTATAATATTAGACGCATTTCCCGAAGAAAACTCTCACCTGTTATGAAATTTTTCAGAAAAACTGTCTGTATAAAAAATCACACATCTTATATTATAAACGATTACCCAATGGTGTAGTCAATAGGAAAAAGCAAAATCAGCGAATTGCATAAATCAGAACGTAAACAGAAAAGAAGTTTGAACGATATGCTGTAAATGTTTTTACAGTTAGGATAAATGCGGAATATAATGATATTTCGGGTATTGACGGAGTTTTTTTTATATGCTATAATAGAAACGTACTTTATAATAATAAATAAAGGCGGACTGCGAAAGTCCGCCATAATCATGTGAGGAGAAAAATGAAAAGACTGCTAAGATATCTGAAAAACTACAAAAAAGAGCTTGTTTTCGGGCCTTTTTTCAAACTTCTCGAAGCTATATTCGAGCTGATCGTGCCGATGGTAATGGCGAGAATAATTGACAACGGTATCGGAAGAAATGACAGTTCATACATTTACAGAATGAGCGGACTTATCGTCATACTTGGAGTATGCGGGCTCGGATTTGCTCTGACCTGCCAATTTTTAGCGGCAAAATGCGCCTACGGATTCGGAACCGAACTCCGCCGTGCGCTTTACAAGCATATCAATTCGCTTTCATACAGCAGTATTGACAAAATAGGCGCATCATCACTGGTCAACCGACTGACGAACGATACAAATACCGTCCAGAACGGAGTGAATATGTTCATCCGACTTGCGGTAAGAGCGCCGTTTCTGGTCATAGGAGCGGCAGTCATGGCTGTCACCATCGATCTGAAACTGTCGCTGGTATTTTTTGTAGTAGCTCCACTGATATCCCTTGTGATATTCTTCATCATGCGTAAGACCATCCCAATGTACAAAAAAACTCAGAAATGCCTTGACAGAGCGTCAATGCTTACCCGTGAGAATCTTGAGGGAACTCGTGTTATCAGGGCATTTTCCCGTCAGCAGGAGGAGATAGACGAATTCCGTGAAGCTGTTGACGATATTTCAAATGAATCCATTGCCGTAGGTAAAATTTCCGCTATCCTCAATCCCATGGCATTCATGGTCATGAATCTGGGAATAGTAGCGGTCATTCATTTCGGCGGATTCCGCATAGATTCGGGCGATCTGACACAGGGCGAGCTGACGGCATTCACAAATTATATGACGCAGATACTTCTTGCATTGGTGGTGCTTGCAAACCTTATCGTCACATTCACAAAGGCATTTGCTTCCGCAAACCGTGTAAGTGAGGTTTTTGCACTTGAACCCGAAAAATACGGCAAGACAACCGATATCCCCCATAACAGCGAGGATATCCTCGAATTCAGAAACGTGTCCTTTGCCTATCCCACAGCAGGCGACAGCTCGGTGAAGAATATCAGTTTCAAGCTGAAACGTGGCGAAATGCTGGGAATTATCGGTGGTACGGGATGCGGAAAATCCACACTTGCTCAGCTTATCCCGTGTTTTTACAGAGCGACCGAGGGAGAGGTGCTTGTGGCTGAGAAAAATGTCATTGACTATGACCTTGACCGACTGAGAGAATGTATCGGCAATGTACCGCAGAAGGCAGTCCTGTTTTCGGGAACTATACGTGAAAATATGAAATGGCGCTCACCCGATGCGACAGATGATGAAATAATCTCAGCACTTAAAACAGCGCAGGCGTGGGAATTTGTCAGCCGTATGCCCGATAAGCTGGATTCACATATCTCACAAGGCGGAAAGAATCTGTCAGGCGGACAGAAACAGCGTATCGCCATAGCGAGGGCGCTTGTCGGAAATCCCGATATACTCATACTTGACGATTCCACCAGCGCACTTGACTACGCAACAGACCTTGCGCTGAGAAAGGCGCTGAAAGAGAAAATGTCAGGCACATCGGTCATAATGATATCCCAGAGAACGACTTCGCTGAAAGATGCAGACAAGATAATCGTAATGGATGACGGGGAGGCGGTCGGCATCGGCAAACATGACGAACTTCTTGAAAGCTGTGAGGTTTACAGCGAGATATACCGCTCGCAGATGAACGAAAAGGAGGGCGGAAGCAATGTTTAAGACCTTGAAAAGAGTTTTCTCCTATGCCCGTCCATATATTGCATATTTCGTGCTTACAGTGCTTTTTGCAGCGCTGGGAGTGTCACTGTCGCTGGCAGTCCCCGTATTTATCGGAAATGCCGTTGACTGCTGTATCGGCAGGGAAAATGTGGATTTCGGCAGGCTGAAAGTTATAGTGACCGAGCTTGCGGTGATCGTAATTGCGAGCGGACTGTTCCAGTGGCTTATGAGTTTATGTACCAATAAACTGGCATTTCTCACAGTCCGTGACCTGAGAGCGGATGTCTTTGGAAAGCTGGAACGAGTTCCGCTGAAATACATCGACGGTCACACAAAAGGTGAACTTACAAGCCGTGTAATAAACGATATCGAGATAATCTCGGACGGACTTTTACAGGGCTTCACGCAGTTTTTCAGCGGTATTATCACAGTTATCGGCACTCTGATATTTATGATGACGATAAATGTGAAAATAGCCATCGTAGTGGTCATCCTCACTCCGCTGTCATTTATTGCCGCCTCCAAAATAACCAAAGCGACACATGATTCTTATATGCAGCAGTCAAAGCTGAGAGGTGACATGGTCGGACTTGCAGAAGAAATGGCAGGCAACCAGAAGATAGTGAAATCCTTTGTTTATGGCGAACGTGCAGAGGAACGATTTGAGCAGATCAACACTGCTTACGGAAAAATCGGTACAAAAGCGACATTTTTCAGTTCCATGACAAACCCGACAACACGTTTCGTAAACGGACTTATCTATGCGGCAGTGGGTCTTTTAGGCGCTCTCGGCGCTATGGGGCATTCTGCATTTGTCGGAGTAATGTCAGTTGGTAAGCTGTCAAGTTTCCTCGCATATTCCAATCAGTACACCAAGCCGTTCAATGAAATATCGGGAGTTTTTGCGGAACTCCAGAATGCAGTTGCATCTGCACAGAGAGTGTTTGAGGTGCTTGATGAGGAGGAGGTAAGCGATGATTCAGACCTTACAAAGCTGACTGACTGCACAGGCGATCTTCGATTCTCCGATGTTTTCTTCTCGTATGACCCGAAAACTCAGCTCATACAGAATTTCAGCCTTGATGTTAGATCAGGACAGAGAGTTGCGATAGTCGGCCCGACAGGATGCGGAAAATCTACAATAATCAATCTTCTGCTCCGATTCTACGACATAGACAGCGGAAAGATCGAGGTTTCGGGACATGACATAAATACTGTCACAAGAGACAGCCTGAGAAGCAGTTTCGGCATGGTATTACAGGAAACATGGGTATTTACGGGAACTGTTGCGGAAAATATCGCATACGGAGTGCCCGATGCGACCCGTGAGCAGGTCGTAGAAGCGGCAAAGTCTGTGTATGCTCACGGCTTCATCAAGCGTCTGCCTAACGGCTATGATACAGTGATAAGCGAAAACAGCGGACTTTCACAGGGACAGAAACAGCTTATATGTATAGCGAGAATTATGCTCATGGATCCGCCGATGCTCATTCTTGACGAGGCTACAAGCTCCATCGATCTGCGAACCGAGCAAAGAATACAGAAAGCCTTTGTCAAGCTGATGGAGGGACGAACCAGTTTTGTTATAGCTCACCGCCTTTCAACTATCAAGAAAGCGGATACTATCCTTGTGATGAAGCGTGGCAATATAATCGAACAAGGTGATCACAACCAGCTCATGGCAAACGGTGGCTTCTATTCAGAACTCTATAACAGCCAGTTTGCGTCATAGAAAAAATGCCCCGAAGCATTTCAAAGCGCTTCGGGGCATTGTATTATTTTCCATGTTCAGTTAAGAAACTGTCCACATAGGGATTCATGCACGTCTTTTCGTCAAATTTTGCCTGATAATCCGTACATTCACCCTATGTGGACAGGTTCTAAATCAAAATTGTCTGTTAATGAGTCCACATTATTGCTGTTGCAGTAAGTATTTTGCGTACATCATCAACACTACAATTCTCCTTTTGGGCGATCTCATCATAAGAATAGTGTTCCCACGATTCTCTGTTCTTATAGATATTCATTCTATAATTGACTATTTTCTTAATAAATTCGTCAGAATATTCTGTTAATCCAAAATGTTCTCCTAAAGTAGTCATGATGTATAACTCCTTTTACATTCAAATTAATATTAGCACCAATTATAGCATAACATCGCTGCTTTGTCAACAGAAATACCATATACTCCCACGGCGACAGCATTTACTTTTAAAAAATATAAAAAAGCGCCGCAGGCGCACGTTCTGGGG
>JAEDMD010000278.1 GCA_016303195.1 Oscillospiraceae bacterium
TGGCACGCCCTACGCATCACCTTATCAACACTAAAAAATACCGAAATTCCGCACTATTTCAAATGCTGAATTTCACTTCAATACCTGTTTCATCGGATATAAGCACGACATCTATCATAGCTGCCGCTACATCGTGCTTTTCCTGCACCGTCAGTTTATCCCACTGCTTCATAGGTTCTTCCAAAGGCTTTGTGTCGATCGCCTTACGCTTACGGCACATAGTCTGCATTTTTTTATCAAGCTCCGACTTCTGTTCGTGCAGGGCGCTCACACGCTTCTGAATGTAGTCAAAGAGTACGCTGTCCGCATCAGCGAGCTTTTCCATAAGTTTCTGTATTTCGCTGTCAAGGCGAACGATCTCAGTTTTGATACTCTCCGTTTCGGCATCGGGCTTGCTTTCCTCACGCTTTGCGATTTTAAGCTGTTCAATGCGTTTCTGCATTTCTTTCAGAACAGCATCCTCGACCTGTCTCGGCTTTAACTGTATCGGAGGAGTAGGACAGCCGTTCAGCGTGAATTTGCCGTAGTCAATAAAGCGATAATACACCCTTTTGCCATCTCTGCTCGATGAGTGATTGAAGTGCATCGCATAGCCACAGCAGGAGCATTTCACCATACCCACAAGCCAAGAGTTCATAGCCTTGCCGTTTGTCGGGAATTTGCTCTGGTGCGACTTCCTGTCCTGCACTCTCAGCCACACATCACCGTCCACAAGCCCCTCATGGTAGGCTACCTTGACGAAGTGCGTATCATCAAGCCCAGCGTGAACGAACAAGCCGTGAATATCGTCATAGGCTTCAATATCGTCAAGCAATTCATATCCTCTGGAAAGAAAATAGCGATAGACCTCTTTATTCGCCCTCACATACAGCGGATTTTCAAGGATACGGCTCAGGTGCGACCTGTCAAGATTGGATATGCCTGTTTTTGTGCGTGGTGTCGGTCTTGAAGCATTGATACCGTTCTCCGTCATGTAGCGGATAATATCGGTCAGAGAATTTTCGGGGTGCTGATACAAGTCATAAGCGACACGCACCGCTTCGGCATTCTCCGAGGGAACAAGCACCGAGCCTGTCTTGCCGTTGATCGTTCTTCTTTCGGGAGTGTAGCCAAACTGCACCTTGCCGCCCTGATAGAAACCTGTCTCCCTTGCCTTTGTCTGAAACGCATCTGCCACTCTTGCGGCGATTGTCTCACGCTCAAACTCAGCGAAGTTCAGCAGATTGTTCCTCATCATACGCCCCTCTTTTGTCTCTGTATTGAACGGCTCGGAGAGGGAGTAAACAGTCACACCGTAGCGGTCAAGCTCGTCTGTGATGTTAAGATACTCTCTCATGTTTCTGCTGAAACGGTCATACTTTTTCACGATAATTCTGCTAATAAGTCCCTCACGGGCATCGCTCATCATCCGCATAAATGCGGGACGGTGCATCACATCTTTGCCTGACTTGCCGTCATCACAATAGATACGATAATCACACTCACCGACAAATCTGATACACTCCTCCTTCTGTGCGGAAATAGACAAACTGTTGTTGCCCTTGTCGCTGACGGATCGGCGGACGTATATTGCCGTGATACCGTCGTTTGTTTTCGTTGTTCTTTTCATTGTTGACCTCCAATTGCGTTTGCAATCGGACGGTTGGTTTTACATCTATATCATAGCACAACCGTCCGAAGATTGCAACAGCATTTCTGTAACTGTAACTCTTTTCGGCAGAGTGCCAGATTATTCAGTTGTTTCCTTTGTTCCGTTGCGGCGCATTGCACCGAGGAAAATATCGTACATCTTGTTGATCTTCTGCTGTCTGATGGTTTCAGGAACATCATCGGGATAAGTAACCCTGACTTTGATACCCTCATCAGACACATAGTCAACTGCCTTCTCTCTCTTTTCTACGGCAGATGTTGTATTCAAATTTTAGTCCTTTCCGACAGCTTTTTCTTTCTCGCTGTCTGTCATTTCGGGTTTGGTTATCAGCATCATCGCATCTCTCAGCTCATGCTGAATTGTGTAAGTATCGCAGTACCAGTTATCGATATAACGCTTGCAGACGGCAAGCTGAATATCCATAGGTCTGCGCCTAAGCGTACCCTCTGTCATACGCAAAAGTTTTGCGGCAGCAGGCAGGAAATAAAGGCAGTCATCGCCCTTATGCTCCGCTATCTCATTGCGCTGTTCGGCATAATCGTCCGAAGTGAATTTTGCAATAATTTCATCAACGGACTCCTTGAAAATGCCGTCATAGTTGAACAGCATACGTTCTTTATCGAAACGCCCTTTGAACGGGATACCGCTTGCGGCGAGGGCAATGCTGATCAGCTTTCCCTTGTCAGTATCTATTGAAACATATTCCTTGTTGCTGCTCTCATAATCGTCACCAACGAGGAAAACATAGTCACTCATTCAAAGCCCCCTTTCATCAATCCTCGTCAAACAGAGTAGGGGGAGAATCCTCATACAGAGTAGCCTTGTCCTTATCCGCAGGAGCGCTGTCCGTCA
>JAEDMD010000279.1 GCA_016303195.1 Oscillospiraceae bacterium
CGCTTTTTTATATTTTTTAAAAGTAAATGCTGTTACCCTGTATATTTACATTATTATCCTTGACTAATTGACTGCACTGTGATAAAATTGAATACAGCATATGTATAAAATCAGGATAACTGATAAAAAATCAAAAGTATAGAATAATATAAAAGAGGTTTATATGCAGAAAATAGTACAAACCGCAGCTCAGCTGCTTTTCAGGACTAAAAACACAGATAAGATCCCTGTTGTAAGCGGAAGCAATACAGTCAACTGCCTGTTTGATGATATCAAGTGCGGAAATTACAGATCAGTGTTCATTGCTTCGGGAAGAACGATCAGAAACAAAGGTATGCTTGACAAGCTCATTTCAAAACTGGAGAAGTCAGGCATAAAAACTGTTATTTTCTCGGACATTGTTCCTGACCCTACCATCGAAAATGTTGAAAACGGACTTGCAATTCTTAAAGAAAACAATTGCGACTGCATCATAGCCGCAGGCGGTGGTTCAGTCCTCGATTGTGCCAAGGTTATCGCTCTGAGAGCGACAAATCCCTCAATTTCAGTGCGTATGATGAGCTTTTATCTTATGCCGTGCCGAAAATCAATGCCAATTTATGTTATACCAACAACCTCAGGTACAGGCTCGGAGGTCACTTATTTCTCAATTATTACTGACTCAGATAAGAAACAGAAACTCGCTGTTCTGTCAGATCAGTATATGCCCGAAAAGATAATTTTCGACTACGAACTGCTCAGACACGTACCGCTGACCCCAACGGTATATTCGGGACTTGATGCGCTTACTCACAGCATTGAATCGTATATAAGCACATACAGCAAAACATTCAAAAGAGATGTCGCTTCCGCACCTGCTGTCTGCAAGAATATTTTCAGATATCTTCCCGAAGCGGCGGCTGATCCTGACAGCAAGGAGGCTCGTCTGAAAATGGCTGCGGCTGCATACATGGCAGGTATCAATTTCCGCAGAGCCGCTGTCGGATATGTTCATGCCATCGCTCACAGACTCGGTGAAAACTACCACATCCCACACGGATGCGCCTGTGCCGCTGTTCTCCCCCTCGTTCTCGAACGTTCGCTTCCCGATGCAGAGCCACGGCTTAAAGAGCTTGCTGTAAAGAGCGGAATCGCTGAAAGTGCGGAAGAATTCATCGAAAAGATACGCACTCTTGAAAAACAGCTCGGCATACCTGAGCATTTCGAGGAAATAAACAAAGCGGACTATCCTGTCATGATAAAACGCATTATCTCAGAAGCATCACTTCAAGGATGCCCTAAGAAACTCAGTGCAGATGAAATAAGAAGCATACTTGATACTTTAAAAGGCAGATCATGATTTGGGGGAGCAACAAATGAACAGAATGACTTTACAGGAGCTTGTAAATCATATTTCAGAATATGACAGCAAGATCGCTTACAAATACCTTGATAACGGAGAAATAAGAACAAAAACCTACCGTCAGCTTACCGATGACAGCAAGAGTATCGCTTCGTATTTTGCGAAAAAAGGCATCAATGGCTGTCATATCGCCATCCTCGGCGGAGCAAGTGTTGACTGGATATCTGTTTATCTCGGTATAACCATAAGCGGAAATGTTGCAGTTCCGCTTGATAAAATGCTTCCGTCGGAGGAGATCTGCACACTTATGAATATGGGTGATGTTGAGATGCTCTTTGCATCGGCTGAATATTCGGAAAAATTCAGCGAGTACATGAAGAATTGCCCTGAACTGAAAGAATGTATCTCATTCAGTGATGATACCTTTTCTGAGATGAAAAAGACAGAAGCGGTAAAACTACCTCAGATCGAAGAAGATACTCTTGCTGAACTCATTTTCACATCAGGCACAACAGGAACAAGCAAGGGTGTTATGCTCTCACATAAAAACCTTGCAAGCAACGCATGGAACATCAGGTGGTATCAGTTCAATGATCCCTCCCCTGCTTCAGCTATGTCTGTGCTTCCGATACATCATACTTTTGAACTTACAGTCAATAACCTCGCCATTCTTGTGGTCGGTGAGACGATATGCATTAATGACAGTCTGGAAAATATCATCAAGAATATACAGCTTTTCCGTCCGTCTGTCATGCTCATCGTCCCTATGATGGCTGATCTGTTTGCCAAAAAGATCAATGATGCTCTTGCTGATCCTGCTCAGAAGAAAAAATTTGAAACGGGTCTTTCAATATGCAGAATGCTTCATAAAATAAATGTGAACGGAGAATACAAAATTTTCTCAGCCATTCACAAGAAATTCGGCGGTAAACTCAGAAAGCTGATCGTTGGAGGCGCTCCTCTCCGTGATGAAGTTGCAGAAACGCTCCAGAGCGTCGGTTTTGAAGTGTATCAGGGCTATGGTATGACTGAAACAGCACCTGTTATCAGCACTAACTCAAAAGCACACGGAAACCGTATCGGTTCTGTCGGTCAGATAATCCCCGAAACGGAAGTCCGCATCAAGGACGGCGAAATACAGGTCAAAGGCCCGTCAG
>JAEDMD010000280.1 GCA_016303195.1 Oscillospiraceae bacterium
GATCAGAAATACTGCTCGTTTCATCCTCGGAAACCTCGGCAACGGAAGCGGTTTCGATCCCGATAAGGACAGCGTTGCCGACGATAAGCTGACCGAGCTTGACAAGTGGGCAATGATGAAGCTGGATAACCTTATCGACAAGGTAAAGGAAGGCTATGAATCATTCGATTTCCATATCGCTTTCCATGCTATCCACAACTTCTGCGTAATAGATATGTCCAATTTCTACCTTGATATCATCAAGGACAGACTGTACTGCGAGAAGGAAGGCTCAGAGGTGCGCCGTGCTGCACAGACAGCTATGTACCGCATCCTCAGCGCAATCACAAGACTTGCCGCTCCTATCATCTCATTCACAGCAGAGGAGATCTGGCAGTTCATGCCGCATACCTCCGAAGATGACAAGGAGAGCGTATTCCTCAATCAGATGCCCGAAAAGAGCGGTATCGAGTTCAGCGACGAGTTCAAGGCAAAGTGGGACTTCATCTACAATGCCCGTCTTGGCGCTAACAAGGCTCTGGAGGACGCAAGAAATAACAAGACCATCGGTAAGTCACTGGAAGCTCAGATCATAATCAAGAGCAGTGATGCTGATTATGATACATTTGCTTCACTTGCAGATCAGCTCAAGGATATCCTTATCGTATCAGGCGTAACTGTTGAGAAGTCAGGCGCTGAGACCGTTTACGAAGTTGCAAAGGCTGAGGGCGGCAAGTGCGAGCGCTGCTGGTGCTACTCAAAGTACGTTGGTACAAATCATGACCACCCCGATCTTTGCGAGAGATGTGCAATTGCAGTTGAATTATAATTTATGATAGGAAGCCTGCTGTCTTGTGGCAGCAGGCTTTATTGATTGAAAGGAGAATAATGTGGCGGTTTTTCTTATTATATTGATGATCGTACTTGTTGGCGCAGATCAGGCAGTAAAATACTGGGCTGCCACTGAGCTTCAGCCTGTCGGCTCGATAGATTTTATCTCGGTCGGCGGAAAAAAGCTGGTAGACCTTACTTATCTGGAAAACAGGGGAGCAATATTCGGCAGTATGCAGGGACAGCGCTGGTTTCTCATCGGCTTTACATCTCTGGTGCTGATAATCGGCTTTGTACTGCTTTTCAAGTTCATGAAACGCTCAAAACTGCTTGCACTGGCGATAACATTATTCATTGCAGGCGGTATCGGCAATCTCATCGACCGTGTGAGACTTTCCTACGTGGTGGATATGTTCGAGTTCAAGTTCGTGGACTTCGCCATCTTCAATGTAGCTGATATCTGCGTAACACTGGCATTTGTAATGCTTCTCATCTATGCATTCTTCATCGACCCGAAGATAGAGAAGGCACAGCAGATACAGCCCGATACTTCCAATAAAGGCGGAAAGAAATGAGCGATATCATCACACTTTCTGTCGCTGACAGCGACAAAGGGGCAAGAATAGACAAGTTCATTTCCGAAAATATCGCCGAGCTGACACGTTCGGCAGTTCAGGGGCTTATGGAAAAGGGAAACATCCTCGTTGGCGGAAAGCCTGTCAGCAAGAATTACAAGCTGAGGGCAGGCGACAGCGTTGAAGTCGAGATTCCCGAACCTGAGCCGATGGATGCGCTTCCTGAGGATATTCCGCTTGATATCGTCTACGAGGACAGCGACCTGCTTGTAGTCAACAAGCCGAAGGGAATGGTCGTTCATCCTGCTCACGGCAATCACAACGGAACTCTTGTCAATGCGCTCCTGCACCACTGCGGAGACAGCCTTTCGGGGATAAACGGGGTCATCCGTCCGGGGATCGTCCATCGTATCGACAAGAATACCAGCGGTCTGCTCATCGTGGCGAAGAATGATACTGCACATCTTCATCTCGCCGAGCAGATAAAGGCACACAGCTTCACCCGTGAGTATGAAGCGGTTGCGAGCGGCTATTTCAAGGAGACTGAGGGAACGATAGATGCTCCCATCGGCAGGCATAAGACCGACCGCAAGAAAATGTGTGTTACCAATGAAAACAGCCGAAATGCCGTGACTCATTACAGCGTGATAAAGCAGTACGGCGGATATGCTCATGTAAGGCTAAGGCTTGAAACGGGCAGAACTCACCAGATACGTGTACATCTTGCATATATCGGACATCCTGTTTTTGGTGATGATGTATATGGAAAGGCTCACAAGGGAATTGAGGGGCAATGCCTCCATGCACGAAAAATAGGCTTTATCCATCCGTCAACAGGCGAGTATATGGAATTCACAAGCGAACTCCCCGATTATTTTGTTTCAATACTTAACAAACTTGAAAGAATGCAGCACATCTGAGCGGAGGAAACAATGTTTGAAGATTTATCAAAAGTAATACTTTTCAGCGATATGGACGGAACTCTCCTGACCCGCAAAAAGGAGATAACACAGAAAGACCTTGACGCTATAAAGCGCTTCACATCGCTGGGAGGGAAATTCACTGTTGCAACAGGACGAACAGTCCAGACCTTTGAGCAGTACCGTG
>JAEDMD010000281.1 GCA_016303195.1 Oscillospiraceae bacterium
TTCCTTTGCTTAAACAGAAAACAGATATTCTTCACCCTGAAAACATCTCACACTTGAACGGCTTTGCTTCTATTTGGTGTAGTATCGAAAATATATTTTTATCTGCGACTGCTGAGGGATACGGCTGTAATTTAAGAGTACCTCTTGGCGATGAAGAAGAATATGCGAGAAATGTACTTGGATTTCCAAAAGACTATTTTATGCCGTGCTTCATTGGTGTCGGAAAGCCACATAAAGGATTAGTGCCTGTAAAGCAAAAAGAAATCAATATCAAAGAGCGAATACATTGGGATACGTTCTGATTCTTTTTTATCAAAATCGAATAATCGGATACAAGCTGTGAAGCATTTACGCTCCGCAGCTTTTTTATTTTTCCCCATATCAATTTCACGAATGAAAAAGTCTTATGGCGCACTCAACTTCATGCGCACTGCGAATAGACTTTTTATCCCAAAGTGCGCTATAATTTTAGTATGGAGCAGAGTGTTAGGCTCTGCAATAAAATATAGAATGGTGGTGATATTATGGCAACAGCTTCGATTGCTGACAAGCTTACAAAGCTCGAAACAAAGATTGCCAAGCGTGAGAAAACTATCGCTGACGAGACAAGGGAGCTTGAAAAGGACAAAGCGGAATACAACAGGCTCTACATCATGCTTCTCTCTGACAAGTACAAGCTGAGTGGCAAAGACCTTTTCTCTGCTATCGAGAGCGATCTTGACGAGCTTGAAAAACTCCGTGATGGCAGTGTGTCCGAAAAGGATTCGGACAGCAGTTCCTCTGAGAAAGGCGGTATGATTAAGGGTGCGAGTGCCGATACAGCTCGGCATAGTTTCCCTCATACCTTTACAGAAGGACATGAGGCAGAACAGAAGAAAGGAGACAACATTTGAGCGATGAAGTTTACCTGATCGGTGAGGATAATTTCAGCAGGGTGAACAGGGATTATGTTGCTCTCGATACCAATGAGGGACAGCATATTGCATTGGCTCTTACCGCAAGCGCTATTCC
The DNA here is from genome assembly GCA_016303195.1 of Oscillospiraceae bacterium. Classification (GTDB taxonomy): domain Bacteria; phylum Bacillota; class Clostridia; order Oscillospirales; family Ruminococcaceae; genus Ruminococcus. The sequence goes on from JAEDMD010000281.1 coordinate 1,012, forward strand.
GTTCGACGGCAAAGTGAGCGATGAGCGTATTACCTTTGCCTACGATGCTGATTATAAGGAAGAAGTTGACGAGATATTAAAGAAGTCAACTTCGGAAGAATATGCTGATTTTCGCCGTGAGCTGAACGAGAATTACAGTGGTGAGAAGTGTATGCACTTCCTGCCCGCCGCCGCTGAAATACTGCACATGACGGAGGGTACGCTCCGCAGCAGACCGCTTGACGTTCAGTACATTGTTTGCAGGCGTTATGCAGATTATTGTATCTGTGATTCCTACACTCTCAGGCGTGAGCTTGAAAAGGCATTACTGCTTAAAACCGATTAGCTGTTGGGGACGGCTCTGCCGTTCCTCTCAGCATAAAAAAGACAACAAACAAACGAGGGTAAGATAGAGAAAGCGATGCCCTCACTCTATAAGCGTAGAGAAAGATAAGCTAAGGAGAAAGTTCGCTATGAAAAACAAAACAATGCAGGAAATGAACGAGCAGTATAAGGACTGTCCCGTTCAGGTCAACACCTATGAGGTGGACGGTACTCCGTGTATCGTTACAAGTCACTTCATTGGTGACAAGGACATCAACGATGTTATCATGAAGTACGCAGAGAACAGGGCTATGAACGAAATGCTCGGTCTTGTTCCGTCTGCGGTAACAGCTTGACAACAAATTCCAGAAACCTATTGACTTTGCCGATATATTGCGCTACAATGGATATATCGGTAAGGTCGCTTTGGGAGAAAGGAGTTAATGATGTTACCAAAGCAGACTGAATATAAAGTGGGAATGTACCTGAGACTCTCTCGTGATGATGAGCGACAGGGCGAATCCCTCTCAATCGAAAACCAGAGAAGAATACTCACCAACTATATCAACGAAAACGGTTGGACGCTCTACGATACCTATATCGACGATGGTATTAGCGGAACTACGTTCGACAGACCGGGTGTGCAGAGATTGCTCGATGATGCAAAGGCAGGAAACATTAACCTGATACTTTGTAAGGATATGAGCCGTTTCGGACGTAACTATATCATGGTAGGTCAATATGTGGACTACATTTTTCCGATGTATAATATCCGCTTCATTGCCCTGACCGACAACATTGATACGCTCAATTCGGACAGTGCGTCTATGGATATGCTCCCGATAATGAATGTTTTCAATGAGTGGCACGCCGCCAATACGTCTAAAAAGCTGAGAACCGTTTTTCAGAGTAACGCAAGAGCCGGAAAGTATATGACTACCGCAAGCTCCTACGGCTATGTTAAGGGTGATGATGAGAATTACACTCCTCAGATTGATCCCGAAGCGGCAGCCGTTGTCCGCCGTATCTTTGAAATGAGAGCAAGCGGTATGGGGCATAAGACGATTGCAGATGTTCTCAATCAGGAGCATATTCTTCCACCCCTTGATTACCGTTACGAAAAGCTCGGCAAGCCCGTTCCGATCTATTCAAGGCATTTGTGGCAGGCTCAGA
>JAEDMD010000282.1 GCA_016303195.1 Oscillospiraceae bacterium
CCTGACAAAGTAGTAAAGCAAGCGCAGCGATGCTTTACGGTCGTTTCGCAATAATTATGTCTTATCACAAAAAAGTAAATGCTGTTACCCTGAGACAATTGTCTAAATCCTTGACATATAACAAATATCGGGCTATAATAGTAATATCATGTTTATTTTACGGAGGAGACAATGAAATTTCTTTTTATTATCGTATTTGCCATAACTATTACAGGCAATATCGCATTTATGGGCGCAGACAGCAAAAGCTCGTCCAAACAGAGAAAAATGATCGGGATCGTTTGTACTGTGATCGCAGTTCTTTTCGGTTTCCTTGACTTTTTCGGAGCAATGAAGCTCACACCGTTCAGACACGCTTTTCTGCTTATGGGAGCAGTCTCGCTATTCCAGTTCCTGTTGTGTACAAGGATGTCAACAGGCGAAACTGCCATAAAACGAAGGGTATCCAAAATAGCTCTTGCCGCCTTTGTGCTGGAGCTTACACTTTTCCAGCTTACATCATTGCCGACGGCATTCCTCGGAAAATACCAGCCGATGGAGCTTGATCTGAAAAAAGCTGCTATCACGGGCAATTCCTTCCAGAGCTTCACTGCACAGAACGGCGCAGAATGCAAAGGAAGTGATTCTGTAACGTTTACCTACAATGATGTGGGCATCCCTGTTGGCTCGATAAGATCGGAGATAGAATTCGGCAAGGCCACAAAATATGCCGATCTGTGGGTGGATATGACTGATGATACAGCATATTCCATACGTGACAATGCGGCAATGGGAAGAATTGCCGGCGGTTCTGAGCAGACACAGTATACTTCATGCAGTTTTTCGGGAAATGTCCATGAATTGCATATCGAATACAAATGTCCTGATGATAATAATTATTTCATCGTGAAAAAGATAACGCTCAATGCTCCAATACCGTTTGAGGTCAGCTTCCTGAGAGTTATCCTTATAGTGGGAGTTGCGGCGCTTGCACTTTATCTTGCGGAAGCCGCAGAAATGCAGAAACCCGTCAGCGAAAAACTGAAAGCTTTCAGATTATGGGCTATTGAAGCGGTTATTCTCGCCATGACCTGTGCGCTGATGACAGCGGTGCTGAAAGCCCCTGACGGAGGTGTGAAGAATTTCTTCATGTCCGACAGCGGCGACCAGATGACGGAACAGCTTGTGGATGCTTTTGAAAACGGCAGGCTCTACATAGATGAGGAAGTACCGCAGGCACTTCTTGAAATGGACAATCCATACCAGTGGGCGGCCCGTGACGGAGTTGTCTATGAATGGGATCATCTGCTGTTTGAAGGCAAGTATTATTCCTATTACGGCATTGCACCTGTAATTCTCCTCTATATGCCGTTCCATCTCATCACAGGTTCATATATGACGCAGAACTGTGCGGTATTGCTGTTCACGCTTCTGGGACTTGTATTCCTGAGCATGACATATTTCAGCTTTATGCGCCGATTCTTCGGGAATATTCCAACGGGATGCGCTATTGCAGGACATATAATAATGCTGATATCATGTGGAATATGGTTCAGCATTTATCAGCCCCAGTTCTATCAGGCAGCTATTTCGTCAGGATTTGCCGCAACGACAGCAGGTGCATATTTTCTCATATCATCAGGGATCTTCGGCAAGGAGAAAATATCTCTCCCACGTACCGCTCTGTCTTCGCTTTTCTTCGGAATTGCCGCTATGAGCCGTCCGACACTTGCTGTTTATGCTATTGCCGCTTATGTGCTGTATGCAATGAATATCAAGCAGGCGGCATACGTAGCTGACGGAAATATCAACAAAAAGCGCAGAATAATATACGCTCTCTGCGGAGGCCTTCCGCTTGCTGTACTTGGTATCTGTCAGATGGTGTATAACTACGCACGTTTCGGTTCACCGCTTGATTTCGGTATCCAGTATTCACTGACCATCAACGATTTCACTCATTCGGAATTTCATCTGAATTTCGTATTCCTCGGAATTTTCTACTATCTGTTCAATCCTCCGACGCTGAAGGGAGCTTATCCTTACATCAGCAACGACTTTACACAGTTCAGCATCAACGGTTACTATTATCGCTGTCCCGAAACTGTTGCAGGACTGCTGTTTCTGGCTGTTCCGTGTATCGGCTATATCTTCACGGGAAAGGCTCTCAGACTTCTTCCCGACAAAAAATCAAGACTGACTGCAATAGCGGCTGTCGGACTGCCGTTCGTTATAATGCCGCTGATAATCATTTGCTCCATATGGGAAAGCGGTTACGCTGTCAGATATTTTGCAGATTTTGCATGGGAGATACTCATGGGAGCGCTGACAATAATGTTCTTCCTTTATTTAAGAAGCGGAAGCGCAGTGATAAAGAAATATTTCAGACGATTCATGAGCGGCGCTGTTGTATTCAGCATCTTACTTGATACTCCGATAATCTTCGGTGTAATGTTCTCACGAAATGATTTTCCTGCATTAGCGGCGGCATTCAGCAGAGT
>JAEDMD010000283.1 GCA_016303195.1 Oscillospiraceae bacterium
CTGTCATAGGTATAGCCAAGTGAAGCGAGTTCTTCTTCTGTAAGCTCGACCTCGATGTTGTCTGAGAGATTTTCAAGGCGCTTTGTGATGTCCTGACGGTTCTGAGTTTCCCATACTACCTCGCACTTATCAATGATAGGTCTGTCCTGAAAAACTACACGCTTGATATTTTTCAGTGAGAATCTTGCGAAAGGATAGTGAACATCAGCGAAATTAGGCTCAACGTAAACCGCAGTGCTTCCGTTTGAGCTGTCCTCGGTGTTGACGACTTCGTATCTGTACTTGCCCGATGGGGAAGTGCCTGAATCAACGAGAGTTTCGTTAGCGCTTGACACGAAGAAAGCCTTGAACATGAAGAAGCCGATAGCACCGAAAACATACATGAGAATGATTATCGTACCGAGAGCGGTCTTAGCGCCCTCACCTGCACCCGATAGCAGGAAAATGATGATACCTGTAACGACGATGGGGATTATCAGTGCCCATTGACCGAAATACAGGAGCGAAACAGGGAGCATTGCGAAAAGTATGACGAATGCGGAAATTTTGGTCAGCACCTGTTTGCGTGAAAGAAGCATACTTGTAAGAGCGATGAGTGATACTGCAACGAGCATCATGCAAAGCGATAATTTTGATTTTACGTGAATATCATAGAATATCGAAAGATAAGCAAGGCGGCACACGCCTGCTGCGTAAAGCGCACCGACCAGAGCCAGTCCACGTTTTGTCCATATATTTGATAGGATGTTCTTCATTATTGCCTCCGTATAATTTATATCTATAACGGCTTCGCAAAGGAAGTCAAAATTCAGCTATAAAAAGCTACACAAATTATTATACCATTCTTCTCCCAAAGTTTCAAGTAATTTTTGAATTTTTTTCCGAAAAAATAAAGCCTTTACAAATTTTCGTAAAAATAGTATAATATCAATATATAAAAAGGAGCTGCAAATGTATGAAGTCAATATCAACTAAATTAACAAAAACAAGAATATTGTTCATACTGCTGACTATTTCTGTCATGGTGATGATATTTTTCTTTTCATCGGAGAATTCTTCCGACTCATCGAATACAAGCGGAAACGTGGTCAGGATGATACTGAAAGCGTTTGTGAGGAACTTCGATGACTTTCCGACGGCAAAGCAGTTGAGCATGATAAAGAGCGCCCAGCACATTGTCCGCAAGCTGGCACATTTTACAATATATGCCGTTCTCGGATTCTGCGTATCATTTTCATTCGGCAAGCGGAAATTCCTGAGTCGTCAGACATTGGAATCGCTGATGGTGGGATTTATCTATGCAGTATCGGACGAACTCCATCAGTCACACGTACCGGGACGTTCATGCGAATTCAAAGATGTGATGATAGACACAAGCGGAACAATGACGGGGATATTTGTATCTTTTGTCATGATCGCTGTGATACATTATCTGTCAAAACGGGTACATAAACCGAAAATTGAGGAGCGATAGCATTATGTAGGGGCTGCCTTTGGCAGCCCTCAGCTTGTTCACAAAGTAATAATTAACATATTGATCGGAAAGCACAATTTTTACTTGATAGCCGTGAGCGGATCGATGAACTTGCCGTTGTGCTTGACTTCGATATGAAGATGCGAGGGGAGAGCGCTTTCGATATCGGCGGTATTTCCGACAACTCCGATAACATCGCCGCCGCTCAGCTTATCGCCCTGCTGAACAGCAAGATCAGCGCCAAGACCGCAGTATTTCGTAGTGAAACCGTTGTGATGGTCGAGCGTGACGGTCACGCCCCAGAGAGCATCCTTATTGACAGTGGTAACTTCTCCGTCTGCGACAGCAAACACTTCCGTTCCTACATCAGCGGAGATATCCGTGCCATTGTGTGTCTGCCATGAACCTGTTGTTTCGTTTTTCACAAGTTCCGAGCCGCTGAACTGACAGATGATATTGCTTATATCGGCAAGTGGCGGAAGGAGACTGTCGAAATCAGCCGCAACATCCTGAACTTCCTCCATGACATCGGCAGTCACAGGCTCAGTTTCGGCAATGGTTGCGGTTGTAGGTGAAAGGGCGGGATGACTGTGGGGGGCAGTTGAAACTGCGCCTGCAAGGTAAGCGGTGACAGTGGTGACCATCGGTATGTTTGTCACTTTCCTGTCAACGGGAGTTTCGGGAACAGCGGCAGTTGAGCCTTTTTGGTATTCGTCAGCTATCCTGTTTCCCTGATCGTAAGCGAACCAGCAGGCAGAGCCTATCATTACAGCGCTGATTCCAAGAGCGGCATAAAAGCCTTTTTTTCCTTTGATATTATTTGATGATCTTTTCACGTTTAACACCTCCGTCTATATTCTGGACGGATTTTTGTTAAATATTCGTTATTTGTAAAGAGAGTGAGAAATATCACAGCAACAGAATTAACTTAAAAAAATAAAAAAGCGGCGAAGCCGCACACTGGGTTTCCAAAGGGATCACCATCCCT
>JAEDMD010000284.1 GCA_016303195.1 Oscillospiraceae bacterium
ACGTTTCGCAAGAAATATGCCTTACCACAAAAAGTAAATGTTGTTTCTCTGGGTGAAGTAGAGTGTCACTATTCTCAATTCTTAAAGAAATGGTTACAAAAAGAATACAATTTTCCATTTATAGTCAATATCGCAAGTTTTATAGTTGACATTTGCCGAAATTGCTGATAAAATAAAAATGATGGCTTTTTATATATTTTCTTAAAGCTACTATTTATATAACAAAAGGAGGAGCTGCTTTGGGAGACCTTAAACATTGCTATAAATGCATGGAAGAATACGATGCAGAACTTCATGTCTGCCCACACTGCGGCTACGATGAAAATACACCGCATAACCCTATGTATATAGCCCCCGGTACTCTGCTCCATGAGAAATACCTCTGCGGTATTCTTCTGGAATTCAACGGCGAGGGCGCTACCTACGCAGGCAAAGACATAAAAACGGGCAAAAAGGTAAAGATAAGAGAGTATATGCCTGTCAACCTCTGTACCCGTATCAAAAACAGATCGACCATCAGTGTAAACTACAACAACCTTGCCAAATACAAGGCTTTCATGGCTGAATATACCGAACTCGGAAAGTCTCTGGCCCGTCTCAGAAACAACCAGAATATCATCCCCGTTCTTGATATGTTCGCCGAGAATAACACAACTTATACCATATACGAAAATATCGACGGCGTGAAGCTGATCGACTACTTAAAGGAAAATGCAGGCGAACTTAGCTGGGATCAGGTTTCGAGGATATTCCCTCCCCTGTTCACAACTATCGGGATACTCCACAATGCAGGCATCATCCATCGTGCGATCAGCCCGGATACAGTCTATATCAATGACAAGGGCGAACTGAAGCTCTGCGGTTTCAGCGTTGCCGCCGCAAGAACTGTCAATGCAGGTCTGGAATATCAGCTTTTCAAGGGCTATGCCGCTCCTGAACAGTATTCCGCAAGCAGTAACAGCCGTCAGGGCCCGTGGACTGATGTTTACAGCATAAGCGCACTCCTTTACAGAGCGCTCACAGGCTGTATGCCGATAGATTCCGTTACCCGTCTCAAACATGACGAGCTTCATGAGCCGTATGTGCTGGATTCACGCATACCTCCGCACGTTTCCGCTGTTATCATGAAGGGTATGAATCTTTCCGGCAGAGACAGATTCCAGACTATCACCGAGCTTGTGACAAAGCTGTTTGAACAGCCGTCCGATGCCGAAGAAACTGCAACAGTTGCCGCTATCGAAGCCGCTGAAGCACGCAAACTCGAAATGATCGAACGTGAAAAAGCCAATGCCGCTCCCATGCCTCGTCTCCAGAGAAGAAACCCTCAGCAGGCTCAGAGAAATCCTCAGAGACCGCCTCAGCAGGTTCACAGACAAGCGCCTCCGAGAGAGCAGTATTACCGTGATGCCGAAGAATACAGCTACGAAAGAACAAGTACTGCCGATAAGATAAAAGTTCCGATAATCATTGGTGTTCTTCTTATTGCGATCCTCCTCATCATCGTGGTTTTCGTATACAATGCACTCTATGACCCGCAGGAGGAGGAAGATCCGAGAGCAAAGCGCAGAGCTTCATCTTCTGTTTCGGAAGTCGTTGAAGATAGCGGCGAGATCACCACTGACTCGTCAGGCGATATCGAAATGCCGAACCTTATCGGACGTTTCTACTCGCAGACTTTCGAGAAATGGACTGACTACTTCACTATCGAGCCTACCTATGAGTACAATGACACCTACGATATGGATATGATCTTCGAGCAGAGCGTTGAGGAAGGCGAAAGAATCACTCAGGGCACTGTCATAGATGTAAAGGTCAGCAAGGGCAAGATATCCGCATTCATCCCCGATTATGAGGGACTTACAGTTGCTCAGTACAAGATGAGACTTGAAAAGGCAGGTATCCCCGAAGATAACTATGAGATGGTAGAGGCTAAGACAGGTTACGGTTCACCCGATACCATTACCGAGATACAGCTTGAAAATGAAAAGGTAAATCCCGGTTCGATGTTCAATAACAAGAGCGGAAAGAAGCTGACTATCTATTACATCTCACCCAAGACCACTGGCGGAAGCAGTGATACTACCGAGTATTACGATAACAGCAGTTACACAACTGCTGCCGATTATTCCTATTCCGACACAACCACCGTGGCAAGCTACAACAACTATGAAGAAGCAACGCAAGCACCTGTTGTAACCGATGCGCCTGCACCTGCGGTAACGGATGCACCTGCACCTGTTGTAACCGATGCACCTGCACCTGCGGTAACAGATGCGCCTGCACCTGTAATAGATACACCGCCTGCACCTGTTGATAACGGAGGCGGCGGCGGAGAAATCGCTGAATAACAGAATAAACAAAAAAGGCTCAGATTTAAGGGGAGTACTCTTACAGAAGTATTTACACGTGATATTGAGGAAAACCCTTTTGAAAAAGGGTTCTTCCTCAAACTCC
>JAEDMD010000037.1 GCA_016303195.1 Oscillospiraceae bacterium
AACGAAATTCGGCACATCCGCTCCGTTTATCCCCTCAGGGAGAAAATGCACGTTCTCAGGCGATATACGGCTTATCATCGTCCACATATCTATCAGCGCCGTGAGATTCGTCACAACTGCGCTCACTCCGATAGGCAAGGCTGTCACCATCAGTTCCCTTGCAATGCTTTTCACGGGCATTACCTGCATTTTTCCGCTGTTTGCACCGACTTTGCAGAACGGGCGGAGCAACGCAAAAAATACTGCCGCTCCCACCGATGAAAGAGTCACACCCATTATACCTGCCGCCGCAGCCGCTCCACGAATGTCTGTAACTTCCGGAAAATACCGCAGTACGGTTTCGGGATTCTCCATAACATATCCGCACAGCTTCAGTCCTGCCGCTGCCTTGACGATCCCCTCTATGACCTGAGAAAAGGCTGTCGGGTACATATTGCTCATTCCCTCATAATAGCCACGCTCGACCGCTGTCACACATCCGAAAAATACCGACGGCGCTATCATTGCAACCGCCGCCTGTGCATCACGGCTTCCTGATGACATTATGCTGAACGGCTTTGCAAGAAGATAAACCGCAAGGCTTCCTGCAAGTCCTGCCGCCGAAAATACAAACAGTGCTGTTCGGCGGATACGCTTTATCTCCGTGATATTTCCCGTGGCGGCACTCCTTGCAGTCATCCTTGCAGCGGATGAGGATATCCCCGTGACGATAAGTGCATATATCGGCATGAACAGGCTGTACGCACAGCTAAAATAACTCATTCCCACTCCGCCAAGCATATTTGTCAGCGGTATCTTGAAAAATGCCCCCAGCAGTTTTGCCGCCGCCGCTGAAAGCATAAGTATCACCGAGCCTTTTATGAAGTTCTGCTTTTTCAATAATGCCCCCACCTTTTATTCAGATCTGATCCGTCACAACAGGTGACATCTCACTTTTTTCTGCTTTCTGATAGCTGATAACTAAAAAACTAATAAAATATATGTTGCAGAAATGAAAAATATGTGGTATAATAATAGACGGACTATTCGTTTTTTATTATGCGTAATAGATTCGGCTGATATTTTTATGCCGATTTCAGATTTTTGAGAAAGGATGTTTTCAGACATGGAATATAAATTTTCTGATAAAGTTAGCAAATTGCAGGCTTCTGCTATTCGTGAGATACTTAAATTCACTTCCGATCCTGAGGTTATTTCTTTCGCAGCAGGCAACCCTGCTCCCGAAGCATTCCCTAAAAAAGAGATCGCTGATATCTCCGCTGAACTCCTCAGAGATGACCCTATCCTCGCTCTCCAGTATTCTATCACAGAAGGCTATACCCCTCTCCGTGATTTCCTCAAAGGCTGGATGACCGAAAAAGGCTGTTTCCATAAGGAATTCGACGACCTCATTATCACTTCAGGCGGTCAGCAGGCTAATGAGCTTTCATGTAAGGTACTGCTCAATGAAGGTGATACCCTTCTCGTTGAAAATCCCAGCTTCATCGGCTCTCTCAATGCCTTCCGCTCCTATAATGTCAACCTCAAAGGAATCGACATGGAGGATGACGGCCTCGATCTGGAAAAACTGGAAAATGCGCTCAGAACTGAGCAGAACGTTAAACTTCTCTACGTTATCCCGAATTTCCAGAACCCTACGGGCAGAACTATGTCCCTCGAAAAGAGAAAGGCTGTATATGAGCTTGCCAAGAAGTACGACTTCATCATCCTTGAAGACGATCCATACGGCGAACTGAGATTCGCCGGTGAGAATATCCCCACGATCAAGAGCATGGACACTGAGGGCAGAGTTATCTACTCCAGCACATTCTCGAAGATAATCTCATCAGGCTTCAGAACAGGCTTCGTTTCCGCTCCTGCTCCGATAATCCAGAAAATTGTCGTTTGCAAGCAGGTTTCCGACGTTCACTCAAATATCTGGGCTCAGGTCGTTTCACACCGCTTTATGAGTACTGTTGACCGTCAGGCTCATTTCAAAAAGCTCCGTGATATATACAGAAAAAAATGCGACCTCATGTGTTCCTACATCGAGGACGGCTTCTCAAAGAAGATCAGCTATATCAAGCCCGAAGGCGGTCTCTTTATATGGTGTACTCTCCCCGATGACTGCGATATGAACGCTTTCTGCACTAAGGCTGTAAGAGATTACAAGGTCGCTTTAGTTCCCGGAAACGCTTTCTCCATTCAGGACGACGAAGTAAGCCATTCATTCCGTCTCAACTACTCTACTCCGACTGATGATGATATCAGAAAGGGTATGGAGATACTCGCCCGCATGACAAGAGAAATGCTGGATTGATATTTTACAAGCCGTCAGCTAAAGACTGACAGCTTAAAGGCAACACCGCACAAAGCCCGCCTGACGGCTTGGCAGCGCATCTACTTGCATATTTTCCGTCATCTTGCACGAAAACTCCTTGCTGGGCGTCAGCCCAGCGGCGTCATTTTCATACAATCTGACGAAAAATCTGACTGCGTATCTGCACCGCCAGCTCTGTGCGGTATTGCCTAAAAAGAAAAACTACATTTGAAAGGAATTTAAAACTATGCCAAACAGAAATACCGACAGATATAATGTCACTCAGAAATACCTTATGACAAGAGGTCAGGCTATCAACTTCCCTGCTCAGTTCTTTGAAGTAAACTTCAAGAAGGATCAGGTTTTCGGTGTTGTTATCGACATCCCTATGACTTCCGATGTTCTCACTACTATGGTATGCTTCATCAACGGTGCGGCTAACCTCTACTTCAACAACGGCGGCGAATACACAGGCGCTTCACAGAAGTACAGAAACCTCGTTCAGGCAGCTCATACTCTCGTTGCCAATGCAGGCCCGCTCCTTCCTAAGTGCAAGAAAACAAAGATGTTCGACCTCCCAACAGGCAGAACTCAGAATATCTTCCTCCTCACAAGAGGCGGCATCTACAAGACCGAGATCAAGCAGGGCATGATCCCAGCAGATCAGCCTGAACTCCGCTCTTTCTACGTTCTTTATCAGCGTGTTCTCGGCGAGATCAGAAACTGTCAGCTCAAGGATGATGCTGAGAGAAGAAACGCTGCAAAGTAAGGAGTTATACCCACAATGGACGATAAGAAACTCATTTTCAGTGCCATCCAGCCCACAGGCACTTTCACTCTCGGTAACTACATAGGCGCTGTCCGCAACTGGGCTCCGCTTCAGGATCAGTACAACTGCATTTACTGCGTTGCTGATATGCACGCTATCACTGTAAAACAAGAACCTGCCAAACTGCGCCAGAATACTATGGCCGCTTACGCTCTCCTTATGGCCTGCGGTCTTGACCCTGAAAAGTCTATACTTTTCATCCAGAGCCATGTTCCTACTCATGCCCTGCTCAACTGGGTGCTTTGCTGTAATACCCAGTTCGGCGAGCTTTCACGTATGACACAGTTCAAGGATAAAAGCCAGAAACATCCTGACGATGTAAATGCAGGTCTTTTCACTTATCCGTCTCTTATGGCGGCTGATATCCTCGCTTATAATGCGGATTTCGTTCCTGTCGGCGTTGACCAGAAACAGCATCTTGAGCTTGCAAGAAATATCGCTCAGCGCTTCAATCAGCGTTACGGCGACTTCTTCACTCAGCCTGAGCCTTACATCATTGATGTTGGCGCTAAGGTAATGTCTTTGCAGGATCCTACAAAGAAGATGTCAAAGTCAGACGAAAATCCTAATGCCTGCATCCTCATCCTCGACGATAAGGATACTATCATCCGTAAGTTCAAACGTGCAGTTACCGACAGCGAAGCTGAGGTATGCTACCGTGAGGGCAAGGACGGTATCAACAATCTCATGGCTATCTATTCATGCGTTACAGGCAAGGACTTTGCCGCTATCGAAAGCGAATTCGCAGGCAAGGGCTACGGCGACTTCAAACTCGCTGTCGGTGAGGCTGTTGCTGACCACCTCGAACCCGTCCGTACAGAATTTGACCGCATCATCGCTGACAAGGCTTACCTGAAACAGTGCTACACAGACGGCGCTGCTAAGGCATTCAAATACTCTCAGCGTATCGTTTCAAAGGTCTACCACAAGGTCGGATTTGTGGACAGATAAGTCAATTCGTACAAAGCAATCCATGATTGGCAATTATCTTGGACTGAATTCACAAAAATGTTGAAATGGGTTGCATTTTGAAGAATTTTAATGTATTATAATATGGTGTGCTGTTACAGGAATAGTACAGCTTTTCTATAAGGGAGTGTTTCCTATGGTCGAATATCAGCAGAAGGACAGATACAATATTAACGATCTCCTCGATATAATGAAACTTCTCAGAGGTGAGGGCGGCTGTCCGTGGGACAGAGAGCAGACTCACGAATCTATCAGAAGCGATCTCATTGAGGAGACCTGCGAAGTCATTGAAGCCATTGATCTGAAAGATACTGCTCTGCTCCGTGAGGAACTTGGCGATGTGCTTTTACAGGTGGTTTTCCATTGCAGGATCGAGGAAGAAGCTGAAAATTTCCGCTTCGATGATGTGTGCGACGAGGTGTGCAAAAAGCTCATCATCCGCCATCCGCACGTTTTCGGCGAAGTTAAGGCTGATACCTCTGATCAGGTCCTCAAAAACTGGGATGCTATAAAAATGCAGACTAAGGGTCAGGAAACCTATACCGATACCCTCACAAGCGTTGCAAAGTCGCTTCCTGCTCTTATGAGAGCGCAAAAAGTCGGCAAACGTGCTATGAGAGCAGGTATGGATTTCAGATGCGCTGAGGATGCTATCGCTTGTATCTCAAATGAAAAATCCGAACTGGATGCCGCTATCATCAGCGGAAACAAGGCTGATATCGAAGAAGAACTCGGCGACCTGCTTTTCTCTTGTGTGAATGCAGCCCGTCATCTCGGTATCGATGCTGAACAGGCTCTCAAGGATTCTACGGAAAAATTTATCAAGCGTTTTTCTGTAACTGAGGAGCTTATCAGAAAAGAAGATATCGACATGAAATCCCTCCCTATCGAAGAACTTGACGTTTACTGGGACAAGGCAAAAAATATTATAAACAAATCGGAGGATAATAAAAATGACTAAGACCGAACTTATCAACTCAATCTCAGATAAGGCTAACTGCACTAAGAAGGATGCTGCTTCTGCTCTCGAAGCTACACTTGCTGCAATTCAGGAAGCTCTCGAAAAGGGTGACAAGGTTTCTATCACCGGCTTCGGTACATTTGAGGTTCGTGAGAGAGGCGAGAAGAAGTGCATCAATCCTAAGACAAAGCAGGAAATGATCTGCCCTCCATGCAAAGCTCCTGCATTCAAGGCTGGCAGAGGTCTCAAGGAAGCTGTTAATAAGTAATCGCTTTTTATATGTGGGGATGGCTTGTGCTGTCCCCATTTTCCGTTAATGAGGTGAAATTATGCGACTTGATAAATATTTAAAGGTAACAAGACTGATAAAACGCAGAACTGTTGCGAACGAAGCCTGCGATGCTGAAAAGATCGTGGTAAACGGCAAGGTTCAGCGAGCATCGTATGACGTTAAGGTCGGAGATGTGATCGAGATAAATATGGGTACAAGACCATTAAAGGTCAAGGTCACAAATGTAACGGAACACGCTACAAAAGAAAATGCCGCTGATAATTATGTAGTCGTTGAATAAATAAAAAAGCTGTCCTTTCGGACAGCTTTTCTTATTTGGTATTGTGTATATCCCATCGGAAACTCAACAGCTTCGATGCCTTTGTATTGTCAAGCATATTATTATTTTCCAGCTTCGACAGATCAAGATATCTGTAATTCTGCTTCTCCTCTTTATTTCCGAATAATCCTTTCAGCTTAGACATAGCCGCACTGGGAGTTTTAGATACTACCGCACCAAGACTGTGATGTTCACGCATGAAGCTGATTATATCGGCCGCTGTGATAAGCAGTTTGTCGCTTACATTGTATGTTCCGGCATAACTCATATCATCCGCATTCTGTGCGAAACAGAGTATAAAATCGACCAGATTATGCACACAGCAGAACTGGAATCCATACTGACCCTTTCCTGCCACAAACAGTGAGCCGTCCTTCGGATCGATTATCTTTGAAGTAAGGTTATCAGTGTAATTGAGAGTATATACAGGTGAGAACCTCAGCACACAGCAGATAATATCTTTATGGTGTGCCATTTCTTTAATGAGGGCTTTTTCGGAAGCATATTTCAATGCAGCATAATTGGAGTTGATCTTCAGTTCATTATCCTCTCGAATAGGTTCACGGGTCTTCGGGAAGTCGTACACCTGATCCGTACTGAGAAGAACGATTTTCCTGACCTTAGCAGATGTCATTGCATATCTGTAAATGAACTTGTCAGCCGCCGCTGAATCCTTTATCTGCTTGTCGGTAACGATTGGTTCGAGGTCA
This sequence comes from Oscillospiraceae bacterium, assembly GCA_016303195.1. Lineage (GTDB taxonomy): Bacteria > Bacillota > Clostridia > Oscillospirales > Ruminococcaceae > Ruminococcus. The sequence continues at coordinate 6,380 of JAEDMD010000037.1, forward strand.
TTGTCAACTGTACAAGCTGCATGAACAAAGATGTCTATTTCATTCTGCTCGAATAATTCGCCTATTACATCCTTATCCGTTATGTCAGCAGGTACGAAAGTATAATGCAGCTTATTGTCATTATACCCGTTGTCATGTGTATCCACAGCAATGACAGCAAAACCTTTTTTGAGTAATCCTGAGACTATATGCTGACCTATGAGGCCGCATCCTCCTGTTACAAGAACTGTTTCCATAAATCATAGCCTCCTTTCAAATCATCCATCCGCCCCGTACCTATTGCACAGGGCAATCATCAAATAATATTATAGCATATTTCAGTGAAATTTTCAATACCTGTTAATCTTGTAAACTATGGTAAACCTGCTAATTTCACTCAATATCGGCAGAAGTAGGAGCGGCATTGATTTCATCAATAAACTTATCCACAACAGAATTTATCATATCGTATGTCTCACTCCACGGTGTACCTCTTGAAGCGTTTCTCATATTGTCATCAAGAACTTTTCCGCAGTCCTTTGAAATTCCTCTTGAAATATCAATAACGGGATTTTCAGAAGCAAGACGGTTCATTTCATCTTTCATTTCGAGCATTTCATCAGTCCAGCCGAAATCATCCCTGAACTGCTGAGCGCCGATCTCTCCTGTTGCTTCATCAAGCATAGCAAAACGCTTACATTCGAGGAATTTTGCAACTCCTTCGGGATTGCTTCCGCCGCTTACGAACATATAGGAGTTCATGCCTGTCGGGATGTAGTATTCATCGGCATCGGGGTCTTTAGGCATAGGAACGAAGAAAACGTCCTCGCCGAATTTGGACTGCCACTGAGCTTTTTCCGTATAGAACTCATACAGTCCAACAGGGTAGAAAAGGGATTTTCCTTCGCCGATGTAATTAGGTCTTGCATCCCAGCCGTAATCGCCGACACCAATAGCGATACAGCCCGTCTGATACAGGTCAAAGAGTCTGTTTTCGACACGTTCGATAGCAGGATCGCTGAGGTTATTTACCAGCTTTCCGTCCTCTATGCTGACAGGAGTAACACCTGTTGTGTCGATCAGACCAAACTCGAACCACCAGCCGTCAAGACCATAGTGCTGATTATCGGGATCTGAGAATCTCTGGAGCATATCCTGAAAAGTATCCCAGTTCCATTCGCCACGGTCATAAAGGTCTTTCGGGTCTTCCAATCCTGCCTCTGCGATAGTTTTTCTGTTATAGACAACAGCCACATTGTCGCCTGTTGCCTCAACAGCCACAAGGTAATGCTTGCCGTCCCAGATAAAGCTGTCGTTCAGCTCCTGAATATCCTCCCAGAGCGGTTCGCTGAAGTCGATATAATCATCCACAGGGGCAAACATTCCCCTTATAGCGCCGTTCGGGAAAGCGTCAAGGTTTCCTGCGTAGAAGAAGTCTATGCCCTCGCCTGAGCTTATATAGTGAGAAAGATCATCGAATCTGTTTTCGTATGTAGTTGGGTAATACTTGATAGTACCGCCGTATTTTTCCTGAAAAACAGCCAGTTCCGTGGGCACATTCTTACCTGTGCCATCGGGGTTGATATCCCAGTCGGAGAGCCATTTTATCTCCTTGTTTTCCAGTTCACCGCTGAGAAGATCGTTATTCTCGGCATTTTCGTGTATTTCCTCTCTTACAGAGGAATCAAGATCACGCTTTGACTCGCTGACCGAGGAATCCTTACTGCTGCTGCATGACAGAAGTGAAAAAGACATTGCTGTGACAAGCAGAGAAGAAACGAAAATTCGGGTTTTATTCATATACAAGCTCCTTTCATTTCGCAGATAAGGCGAATATTTCAGACGCACCTTTGGCATTTTACGCTCCTTTGATGCTGTCTTAATTATAACATTTTATTGCACACGCTGTCAATATCAATATTTCATAGAAATTTCGTCATAAAATAGTAACATATTACATAAAAGTCTATATAATTTCTACAAAACAGATATATAAAAACGATCAGGCAAAAACTGACATTTCACCGTCAGCTATTTATCGCTGTTTTCCGCATCCGCCTGCAAGTCTGTACGCACAGCTCTCCCTCATATTGCAGACAGCGCATCCTTTTGCGCCACGCTTTATGGGAGTATCGGAAATGCCGATCAAGGCTGTGACAGACTTTGACGGGATAAGCAGACTGTTCGCTGTTGCCGTAAGACCGATACGTCTCTGAGCATTCAGCGCCGTCAGGAGATCGCCTTGCAGATCAAGGGGAAGATCACCGTAACCGGGGCTGAATCGCCATGTTCTGTACGGGATATCGCTTGCTGAGAATATTTCCTCCTCAGCCTTGTTGCATACCTGTTCCACAGCCGCACTGCAAATGCAGTCCACCGCCAGCGAGAATGCCATATTTCCCACAGCCGACTGTCGGATAAGTTTGTCAGCCTCAGCCGAAAGAGTTACCGCAAAGATTACCGCTCTATTGCATCCCTGAAGATGCTTTTTGATATCCTCACCTGTGAGATGTCGTGACATACAACTGAGCTTTATACCGTCCTCAACGGCTTCTGCGGCTGTCTCCCTGTACACGAACATTGGGCGCACACTTTCCCTTACAAGCCGCTCAGCCCGCTCTAAAAGCTCCATGACCGCTGTATCAGGCTCGCCTTTTACGCCCATATACCTTGCGGCTTCGCTTATGGAAATGGGCGATAGGGAGATCATGCTCCTATAATGCCCGAAATTGCTTCGCTTATCTTACGTGCAACGTAGGCATTGTTCATAGTATAAAGATGTATTCCGTCAACACCACTTGCTGCAAGGTCGATTATCTGGCTGATAGCGTAGGCGATCCCTGCATCTCTCAGCGCTTCGGGGTTATGCTCGTATCTCTGCATGATACGCACGAATTTTCTCGGCAGGCTCGCACCGCAGGTAGTTACCATTCGCTCGATCTGTCGCTTGTTTACAACGGGCATGATGCCTGCTTCTATCGGCACATCAATGCCTGCAAGCTCAGCCTTTTCTCTGAACTGGTAGAAAGCGTCATTATCGAAGAAAAGCTGTGTAATAAGGTGTGAAGCGCCTGCATCAACTTTCTTTTTCAGATTGCGGATATCATCAACTATTGAATCAGCATCGGGATGAACTTCGGGATAGCAAGCACCTGCAATGTCAAAATCACCGTGTTCACGAATGAAACCGATGAGATCGCTTGCATATCTGAAATCCTCCTTTAGAGGAATTTCAGGGGTGATATCGCCACGGAGAGCAAGGATATTCTCGATCCCTCTCTCCTTGATCTGCTTGAGAGTCTCCTCTATCTCTGCCTTTGTATAGTTTATGCAGGGCAGATGGATCATTGGAGTAACTCCCCTCTCCTTGAGGCGTGAAGCGATATCAAGAGCGTGGCTGTTGTTGCTGCTTCCGCCTGCACTGAATGTTACGCTTATAAAATCAGGTGAGAGATCATTCAGCTCGTCAAGTGTATTGTAAATTATTTCAATAGGGCTGTCCTTTTTGGGTGGGAAAACCTCGAAAGAGAAAACGGTCTTTTCTTTAAACAGATCTTTTATGCTCATATCAATCAATACTCCAATCTATCGGTTCAATTCCATGCTGTGTCAGAAATGCATTAGCCTTTGAAAAATGTTTACAGCCGAAAAATCCGTTATAAGCCGAAAGCGGACTTGGATGTGCGGCTTTAAGTACAAGATGGCTTGGGTTGGTGATAAACTGCTGTTTAGCCTTTGCGTCACCGCCCCAGAGCATGAAAACCATCGGCTTTTCACGCTGGTTCAGCAGTTTGATAACGTCGGTGGTGAAATTCTCCCAGCCCAGTCCACGATGGCTTCTCGCCTGATCTGCACGAACCGTCAGAACTGAATTGAGAAGCAGGACACCACTTTCCGCCCATTTTGTCAATTCGCCATGCTTGCCAAGATTGTCGATACCAATGTCGTCCTTTATTTCCTTGAAAATATTCACAAGGGACGGCGGCGGAGCAATGCCCTTACGGACAGAAAATGAAAGTCCGTGAGCCTGACCTGCGCCGTGATACGGGTCTTGCCCGATGATAACACATTTGACATTCTCATAGGATGTCAGCTTCATTGCGTTGTAGATGTCATACATATTCGGGTATATCCGCTGAGTTCGGTACTCGTTGATGAGGGTCTGTCTCAGCTTCAGATAGTATTCTTTGGTGAATTCGTCTTTCAGGAGTTCATCCCAGTCGTTGCCAAAATTAACCATATTTCCTCCAAAAACAAACAGGGCAGCGATCGCCGCCCGTCTGATTATTTCTTTTCATCGTCATTCTGGTTCTGAACAATGATTTCTTTCTTGTTCTTGTAATACTTGAATCGAACCAGAGTATTTCGTCTGTATGTCAGTGAGCCTTCGCACTCAAAAGGCACTTTCCAGTAAGCCTCAGCCGAACAGGCAACACGCAGTTCCTCCTGCTTTCGTGTAACGAAAACAAGCTCATAGTACGCATCTGTGACCTTTTCAGTGCCATCCTTTTCGATTATGCGGAGTCTGTCGTCGCTTTTACGGATCAGCTTACAGACCTCAACAAGAGGCTCGGAACTGCTTTTCTGTCTGTATTTCTTCGGTGGCGGAACAGGATCAAGGAGCTTTTCGTGTTCGCCGACTTTGCCGTTATCCACCACAAAAAATGTGATGATATTATAAAACAGCTCTCTTGCAAAAAAATAAAGCACCAGTCCAACAATTGCAAGTATGCCGATCATTACAGCCGCAACGATCAGTAAAGTCTTTAAATCAAATGCCATATTTATCTCACTTTCATTTGTTTCTATATTATAATTATAATACATTTCGGGCTTTTTTGCAATATGTAATTGCAAAAATCTGCGTTTTGTGATATAATTTAGTAAAATTCTATTTATGAAAATATATTATTAAATGGTGGTAATTATGCAGAAAATACTCGGATATATGCGAAAAGCGATACAGGAATTCGACCTGATACAGGATGGTGACAGGATATGTGTCGGGGTTTCGGGCGGTAAGGACAGCGTTGTCATGCTGTACGGATTGTCATTGCTCAAACGCTTCATCGGTATCGATTATGACATTGTAGGGCTGACACTTGACCCATGCTTCGGAGGAAAAAAGGGCGACTATTCCGCTGTTGCTGATTTTTGTGAACAAAACGGCATTGAGTATCATGTTGTTGAAACTCAGATCGGCGAAATTGTTTTCGATGTGCGTAAAGAGCCGAATCCATGCAGTTTATGTGCCAGAATGAGGCGAGGAGCGCTTCATAACGAGACTAAAGCCCTCAACTGCAACAAGATCGCTCTCGGACATAATTATGATGACGCTGTTGAAACTTTCATGATGAATCTTTTCACTGAGGGAAGAATCGGCTGTTTTGCACCGACAAACTATCTCTCCCGTAAAGATATAACTCTCATCCGTCCGCTTGTATTTGCTCCCGAAAAGGCAATACGCAGTGCCGCAAACCGTCAACAGCTTCCGATCGTCAAATCCGTCTGTCCTGCCGACGGTCATACGAACCGCCAGCGGACAAAGGAATTCCTTGAAGATATGGAACGAAATGACAAAGGCTTCAAAGACAGGATATTCGGTGCAATGCGCCGTGGAAACATTGACGGCTGGGGCGGTGTCAATTACATTCCTCCGCAACCGAAAGACTAAAATAAAAAGGCTCTCCAAATGGAGAGCCTTAATTATGTTCTGTTAAAGAATCTCGGACTTAAATTAGTCTTCCTTCTTCTTGAGAGCGAATGCTGTACCAACAGCTACTGCGAGACCTGCAACTGCAACGCCAACGCCTGTTACACCAGTCTTAGGTGAATCAGTTGTCTTTGAGCCAGAACCGCTGCCCTTCTTAGTAGTTGTTGTCTGAGCTGTTGTAGATGAAGATGTGCCTGTGCCTGAAGTTGTTGAAGCAGATGTTGTAGTTTTAGCAGATGTTGTAGTTTTAGCAGAT
>JAEDMD010000285.1 GCA_016303195.1 Oscillospiraceae bacterium
TGACTGCCTGTGCATTGAAGTCTGTGCCGTCGTTGAATTTTACTCCCTCACGCAGTTTGAAGGTGTAGGTAAGTCCGTCATCGGAGGTACTCCATTCTGTTGCAAGGCAGGGAACGTATTCGCCGTCCTTATATTTGACAAGCGGCTCATAGAAATTGTTAGCATAGTAGGTGTTTTCATACACCATCACTCCCTGACCAAAGCCCATGGAAAAAGGTGCGCTCTGTGCGATAGTAACGGTCTTGCTCTCAGCGGAAGTCTCATTGCTTTCGGAAGTTTTTTCGCTGTCAGCGGTACTGCTTTGAACCTCGGCAGTGTTGGAAGATGAGTTCTGTGATGAGTCAGACGATGAATTATCGCCGCAGCCTGCAAGCATGGTCAGTGACATAATGAACGCCATTATCAGCGTGGTTTTTCTTTTCATATAAAATACTCCTTTTCTATCATTGTAGGGCTTGCCTCTTATATTCGGCTGCCCTTACAAGCTCCTTTGAATAGTCCTCTTTGAAATCAAGAAAACTTTGCGGTCTGTCAAGCGTTTCAATGATATTCCCCGAACGCATGACGTATATCCTGTCAGCCATGAACATAGCTGTATCCAGATCGTGGGTTATTATCAGAAAGGCAGTTTTCAGCTCGGCTCTCAGCTTTTTGAGCATCGTGAGAATACATCTTCGCAGAGTTACATCAAGTCCGCTGAATGCTTCGTCAAATATGATATATTTGGGTTCTGTGGCAAGGGCACGGGCAATACAAAGCCTTTTCTGCTGACCTCCCGAAAGCTCGGTAACTTTATTGTTCAGCTTATCCCTCGGAAACTGCACCATATTACACAGCTCATCTGTGCGTTTTGTTCTTTGCGATCTATCGAATCTCATCAGCAGTTTAAGCGGCTCGTCAATGACCTGACGGGCGCTCTGATGCGGGTCAAGGGAGCTTGCTGCGTTCTGCATGACAAGCTGCACAAGCCGTCTGTTCGCCTTAGCATAATTGCGGTCTGCCTCAGCATCACCGATCAGTATCCTGCCGCTGTCAGGCTTTTCTATCAGCGAAAGTATTCTTGCAAGTGTGCTTTTTCCGCTTCCGCTTTCACCGACAATGACCGTGACCGCATTATCTTCCAATTCAAGTGACACACCGTTCACAGCAGTCTGACTGCCGTATCGTTTCGTTACATTCTCTGCTTTCAGCATATGCCCTCCCTGAACAGCACGCTCGCTGCTGAAAGCTCATGAGTGTATTCCGTCTGCGGTGAGCGGAACACATCGAGAGTCTTGCCCTGTTCGATGATGCTCCCCGATCTCATGACGGCTACCCTGTCGCAAAGCCTTGCCGCAACCCCGAAATCATGCGTAATAACTATCATAGACATCCCGTTTTTTCGCTGTTCATCAAGTTGATTCAGTATCATATATTCGCTTGCGGCATCGACAGCAGTGGTACACTCATCAGCGATGATAAGCTCAGGCTTTTTCAGAAGTGTGATCGCTATCATGACACGCTGGAGCATACCGCCCGAAAGCTCATCGGGATAGCTGCTGAGTATCTTCTTCATATCATCGAGATTGACGCTTTTCAAAGCGCTGTCAAACTGCTCGTAAAAAGTCTGTTTTGCATTTCTGCCTTTCAGGTCAAAGCCCATTTCGATCTGTCTGCCAAGCCGTAGCATCGGCGCAAATGCTGTCATGGGGTTTTGCATTATCATTGCGATCTGCTGTCCACGCCAGCCTTTGGGGATCTTTGCATTTTTTCTGAGCATCTCCTCATTTTTCCATTTGATGCTGCCGTTTATCGTGAACACACGGCTATTGAGAAGATGCATGACTGCCTTGCTCGTAAGGGATTTTCCACTTCCACTCTCGCCGATAAGTCCCAGCGTTTCACCCTTGCCGACCTCAAAGCTGATGCCCTTCACTATCCGTTCCTTTGTGGAACGAGCCGTTATTTCAAGTCCGTTTACCGATAAGGAAGCGTGTATGGATGAATACGGTATCACTTCTTTCGTGTATGAGGAAGTCCGCCCCTTTGACCGTGATAAATTCATGGCACTGGTAGACGAGTACCCGACAGAACTTATCCGCACTAAGGGCTATATGTGGTTCGCAGATGATGATGTACATATACAGCTCTTTGAACAGGCAGGCAGAAATGCAAGTGTCACCGAGCTTAACGAGTGGCTGGCTTCCTGCCCGCAGGAGGAACTTGACGCTATGTTTGAGAATTATCCCGACCTGAAAGATGACTGGGACGAAACCTACGGCGACCGTATCAATCAGCTTGTTTTCATCGGAAAAGGCTACAAAAAGGCGGATATTCTTGCTCGCCTTGAAAGCTGTCTGACAATATAAAAAATAAGAGTGCAGAGGGAATTCATTTCTTCTGCACTTCTTTATAATAATGAATATACTGCTTCTTGTCTGTGAGGAAGGTCCGGA
>JAEDMD010000038.1 GCA_016303195.1 Oscillospiraceae bacterium
TCCCCCTGACAAAGTAGTAAAGCAAGCGCAGCGATGCTTTACGGACGTTTCACAATAACTATGTCTTACCACAAAAAAGTAAATGCTGTTGCCGTGTGAAATAGTCACGCAAATCAATTTTCATCCTACTATGTCATATAACAAAAAGCCATAAAGAAGCGTGAAACTTCTTTATGGCTTTCATTAATGCTTAATACTGGAATTCTGTGATAAGTCCGAGCATGAACTTCTGTATCTCCAGAGCATCCTTATTAGTGATACCGTTGTTTCCTTCAACATCACCGTTTGCTGTTCCCTGCGCTGTGATGTGGAGCGGATCAGTACCGCTGAGTCCGTATACATCAGGGTTTGCAAGTGACTGCATTATGCATACAGCATCAGAAAGTGATACTGAACCATCGCAGTTTGCATCGCCTGCAAGACGAACGTTTTCAACTGTTGTAGCCGATGTCTCTGTAACTGTTGTTGTGGTAGTTGTGGTCGTTGTAGTAGTGGTAGTAGTTGTTGTAGTTGTTGTTACGATCTCCTTCTCCTTGACAAATGCAGTGTAGCCCATAACGTTGCCCATCATGCCGTTTGTTCCGAGTGTAAGAGATGAACCTGCGCTGATATCAACAGCATAAACATCGAATGGCTTTTCGCCCTCAGCATCGGTAATGCCGAGAATATCGCCTGTCTTTGTGAAACTGCCCAGCCATGACGGAGGTGTCAGATTTCTATGATCCATTGCCACATAGACTGTGATATCCTTTGCGGCTGTGAGAACTGCCAGATCTGCGTCAGTTTTCTTTGAATCGCAGGCTGTGATGATATGCTCAGAACCTGCAAGAACGTTCGGGAGAGATGTGATAGAGAAGTCACGGTCGCCGAATGCCTTTGAGCCGTTGGCTGTATTCTCAGCCAGTGACCATGCTGAACCGTAAGTAGTATCCTTGATAACGAGACTGCTGATGAGTTCGCTCTTGAAAGGCTCGTCCGAAACAGGAGGCTGATCGTTTCCGCCATCGAAAACTGTACCTGCATTGTAAGCCTTGTTCTGCATTCTGCCTGCATAGTTCTTGACCTCAGTCTTTGCTGCGTCTGCTGACTGGAGGTTGTATGAACCGTACATCTTTGATGAGTCTGTATCGAAGTTGTCATAGCCGTCGCCGCCTGATTTCAGGTTATTGATAGAAGCCTTGGCAGTCTTGGCATTTACTATCTGGTAAGCAAGTCCGCTTCCCATTGTACAGCCGTCGAACTTGTCGCCGAATGACTTGATAGTGCCTGAGTAAGCATCATTGCCCATGTTTACAGCATCGAGAGGGAGATTTACCTTCTCATAGTAGTTATTCTCGGAAAATACCTTTGAATTGTAGGAAGCGCCGATACCGTACTGCTTGTTGTTGTAGAAGTAGTTATTGTAGCTGTGGATGTGTGCATTTCTTGCACGAGGGTTACGTGATTCGGTATTGTTGAACCAGTTGTGGTGGTAGGTTATCCAGTCCTGGAACTGTGTTACACCGCCGCCGACGAGAGAAGTCTTATGACCGTCCTTGAACTCGTTGTATGAGATAGTAACGTATTCAGACCACTTGATATCAGCAGAACCGTCACCGTCAGCCTTGTCAGCGTCAACAGTGCCGTTGCCTGCGTAAGCGTTGTAGCCCTTTTCGATAGTGTTGTTATGTACCCACATACGTGTTGACTTTGAATCTGCTGAGCCTGTCATTGAGATACCGTCATCAGGGTATTTGCCGAGCCAGAGGTTTCTGACTTCACAGCTTGTGCAGCGCTTCATCTCGAAGCCCCACTGATTGAGGTTTGCGTTGTAGCCGATACCCTCGATAGTAACGTTTTCACCGTTCTGGAGGTAGAGCATATTTGAACCGTCGTTCTGCTTGCCGTCATTAGCCTTAGCGCCTGACGGAACGTCGATATTGCCTATAAGACGGAATACGACATTCTTAGGCTTTGCGCTGTAAAAAATGTTGTAAAGACCTGTCTTGCTGCCGTATGTTATAGAATCCTTGTTGGAATTTGTAACATAGATAACAGTAACACCTGATTTGAGAGTACCGTCATTGTTATAAGCGCCGACACCTGAATTATAGTTCCAGTGAGCGTAGCCGCTTCTGTCGAAAGCCATAGTCTTTACAGTACACTGAGCAGAGCCGTTAGAGCCTGCGATATTCAGTGTATATTCAGTGTTGCCCTTGAGACCGGGGATATCAACTCTTGTGCCTCTGATGAGTTCTGAATCAACGGCTGTGAATGATGTTGAGCCTGCGGGAGCATAGCTGACCTTGACATTTGAGCCGATCTTTGAGCTGTCCCATTCAGCATATGCTTCTTCAAACCAGCCGCCGCATGAAGTTACAGCACCGCTTACGGAAGGATTTGAAGGCTGCTGAGGATCATTTCCTGACTGAGCGGAAGAACCGTTGATAAAGGCAGGAGTCCAGTTGTTCATGTAGTTTTTGATATTGATGTTTGCGGCATCGCTGTCAGAAACAGTGTGACCCTTTCTCTGGGAAAGATCGACATTTGAGCCGTTTGTCAGCTTAGTACCGTTCTCCTTGAAGCCGTCAACTGTTTCAGGCTGAACGCCGCTCATTGATGTCCAGCCCTGAGCGGTTATCATATTGCCGTTCTGGAGGGTCGTATTGATGAACATTACCTTTGCTGTCTGACCCCACGGTCTGCCGAGATAGCCTGCTGAAACAGTGAGGTTAGGGTTAGCAGTCACCTTGCAGTCCTTGAAAAGATAGCCTGTATAGGGATCGCTTCCTGCTCTTGCGGCAGTGATGTAACCGCCGACTGAACCTGAGCTGTAACCCTTCCAGCGGAGTTCACAGTTATCGAAAACAGCGTTGCTTCCGCCGAAGATATAGTCGGTCTGACCTTCGATGAGGCAGTTTTTGTAATACTGAGGAGAGCCGCCTGTATAAAGGGTATCCTGACTGCTGTAAAATTTACAGTTGAGGAATTCGCAGTAGGCAGTATCTGCGGAAAGGGCAGCAGCTCGCTCGGTGTAAGCCTTTGACTGAACGTCAACGCCGTTTGTACGCTGAACCTTGAGTGTCTCGTTAGTACACTCAACACCGTCGGCGATCTCCTCCTTTGTGAGGTAGCGGTTGAAGGAATTCTCGAAAACGATGTTTTCAGCCTGGAAATTAGTAGCCTTCGGCCAAAGCTGAACAGTAGCGCCCCAACGGTAATTAGCCACATTCTTGCCGCTCTTGGAATTAGCGAGATTAGCGTCATAGTAGCCCTTTGAGTTAGCGCTGTAATACTTGTAGCCGATGCCGTAGTACCATGTGAGGACAACGTCGCCCTTTGATGGTTCGTCATTGACGAATTTGATGAACGGAGTCTGCACAACTACCTGCTGACGGTAAGTACCGGGAGCGATGTGGATAGTCACACGCTGAGACTCGTTTGAGGGATTGATGGAAGCCGCTTTGTTTACGGCATCCTGAACGGTGGAAAAGTTATTGCTCTTTCCTGAATAGCCTACATACAGGTCAGTACCTGCCGCATGGGCTGTATTTGCAGGGAAAACCAGAAATACAGTCATAATGACAGCAAGCACGGCAATAACAGAAGCCATCCGCTGAGAGAGGCTGAGGGTTCTGCTTTGCATAGATTACTCCTTTTCTGACATAAAAGTCAACATAATTTCGATCGGGTCTGCCTATAACCGATCTTGCATTTTATTACATTTTACATTATAGCACATCATGCACCAAAAGTAAAATAAAAATGTTAGTATTGTCAGAATTTTGGTAAAATAAACATCAAAAGCATCCTCTGATTGTATATTTTCACCTATATTATCCTTACTGTATAAATCGACACTTAATTTATACAATAATGAATAAATCTGCAAAGGGCAGAAACAGCGCAACACAGCAGCGCTCCCGTCGCAGTCGGGAGAAATATGCTTAAAACCGTCCACTTCAGACTTCCCGTTTCCTTGCGGATGGTCATGCAGGTGGTGGCACATGGAAAGTGGAAAAGTGTGAAAATAAGCATACAGACAGCTGTTGAAAACTTCCAGCCATGTTCCGTCAGAAGTGCGTGGAGTTGAGCAGTGTCGGAAAGTTCGGTGAGACTTCCCTGCGCCAGATAGGTCATTATTATAATCGGCATCACTATTTCGTTGGCAGGAAATCCCAGAATGAAGCCTAAAATTATCACTCCGTCCAGACCGAGGAGTTTTCCGGCAGGTTCAAGGAAATCAGCCGCCGATGAAAGAATAGTTCCGTTCCCGATGTGGATATTCGCCATAAGCCATATCAGCAGACCGCATGGTGCGGCGGCAGTGCAGGCACGTGCGAGGACGAAAACCGTTCTGTCAAGGATGGAGCGCAGCAGTATCTTCCCTATCTGCGGACGGCGGTACGGCGGAAGTTCGAGTATGAACGACGACGGCTCGCCTTTCAGAACGGTCAGCGAGAGAATTTTTGATATCATCAGCGTTACAGCCACACCCGACATGATAGCGGCTAACAGGACAAGTGCCGATATTACCGAGCCTGCCCAGCCTTTTGCGGTAACGAAAAACATGGTGATAATGGCTATAATTGTGGGAAATCTTCCGTTGCAGGGGACGAATGAATTGGTCAGGATAGCGATAAGCCTCTCACGGGGCGAGTCGATGATACGGCATCCTGTGACACCGCAGGCATTGCATCCGAAGCCCATAGCCATAGTTATCCCCTGTTTTCCACAGGCATTGGCGCATCGGAAGCAGGGATCAAGGTTGAAAGCTATCCTCGGCAGAAGCCCCACATCCTCCAACAGTGTGAACATTGGGAAAAATATCGCCATCGGCGGAAGCATGACCGAGACTACCCATGCAAGGACTTTGTAGATGCCCTGAACGAGGATACCCTCGACCCATTGCGGAGCGGAAGTTTTCAACAATGCTGCTGAAAGATGTTCACCGATGCCGAAAAGAAGTTTACCAAGCATTTCCGATGGATAATTCGCCCCGATGATGGTCAGCCAGAGGATAAGACCGAGCAAAATGAGCATTGTGGGAACGGCGGTTTTTCGGCTGAGGAATATCCTGTCAAGTTTTCGGTCACGCTTGAATGGAAAGTTTTCAACATTTGATACAGCCATTGTTGAAATCTCGGCTGCTCGTTTCATTTCTGTGGAAATAATTTCACAGCGGAATTTTTCAGCATCGGGGATGTATCGGGAAATCAGCGAATCATAGCGTATTTTTGCATCGTTATCAAGGGAATTTCTGATCTTTTCGATGGTATCCTCGTCACCGCAGAGAATACGCATAGCGGCGGCGGAAGGCGGAAGGTTTTCAACATCTCCCGAAAGCAATGTTGAAAACTCCCGAACTGCTGACAGAATATTCTCAGAAAAGTCAACACCTCTCCCCTTTACGGGATCACCTTCAACAAGACGGAGGAGTTCGGTTTTCAGTTCGTCAAGGCCTTTTTTGTCACGGGCAGAAGTTCCGACCACGGGCACACCGAGAAGTTCACGGAGTTTCGGCAGATCGACGGATATACCGTTTCTTTCGGCTTCGTCCATGAGATTTACGCAGACAAGGACTTTTTCGGAAGTTTCCATGCATTGGAATACCAGATTGAGATTGCGTTCAAGGCAGGAGGCATCGCAGACCACGATGACTGCATCAGCGCCGCCGTGGCAGATAAACTCAGCCGCCGCATTTTCCTCAGCGGAGTGGTTTCGGAGTGAGTAGATCCCCGGAATATCTTCAATAACGAATTCGACACCCATGTGTTGAAAACTTCCCACAGCGCCATCGACGGTTTTTCCTGACCAGTTGCCTGTGTGTTGATTCAGACCTGTGAGAGCGTTGAAAACAGTGGATTTACCGACATTTGGATTGCCTGCAAGAGCGATAAGGAATTTAGTGGGCATAATATCACCTCTGGAAAGGATATGCGCCGGAGGCGGATAATATGTAAAAATAAAAAAAGCGCCTTCGGCGCTTTTTTTATTTATTCGTTCACTCCGTCGAACATATATATGAACCTGACACTTCCGTCCATATCATCCGACTTTCCCGAATATGTATCATAATCTCTCGATGCATCACGCAATGCCTTCAATCTGTCTATCACATCAGGCAGATTTTCATTAACTGCTCCCGTCAGCACCGATATTCCCTCGTCGTTGAACTTTATCATTCCGTCATTAAGTTCCTTTGCTCCGCTTTCAAGCTGTGAAACTCCGTCAACCAGTGTCTTACCGCCATCTGCAAGTGTGCCGATACCTGTATTAAGCTCGCCTGCTCCGCCTGCCAGCTTGTTTGCACCTGCTGTGAGAGTTCCCACTGAGCTGTAAAGTGTCTTTGCTCCGCCAGAAAGCTGAGTACCGCCGCTTAATAACTTGGCAAGTCCGCTGTCAAGACTGCCGGTTCCGTCAGAAAGCTGTAAAAGTCCGTCTTTCAATGCAAATGAACCGTCTTTAAGCTGTGCAAGTCCGTTATCCAGTGCCGATGCACCAACTGTTACCTTTCCGAAACCGCCGTTCAGTTCAACTGCTCCTGCCGACAGCTTCTTCAGACCGTCGTTAAGGCTTATATTGCCATTCGCAAGCTGGTCGATTCCGCCAATAAGCGAATCCAGTCCGCCGATAAGTGCTGTACTGCCATCTGCAAGTGTGCCGATTCCTGTATCAAGTGCCGACGCACCTGTTGAAAGTTCGCCTGCGCCCTGTGAAAGCTGTGCGGATGAGCCTGAAAGCTGTTCTGCTCCGCCTGCAAGTGCCTTTCCGCCCTCATCAAGCTGTGCAAGTCCCTGTCCCAGTGCCGCTGAACCTGTCTGTGCCGCACCAAGTCCCTCACCGAGCTGTTCAAGACCTGAGCCGAGTTTTGCAGAGCCGTCTTTCAATGCTGCTGAACCTGCCTGTGCTGTGCCGAGTCCCTCGCTGAGCTGTCCAAGACCTGCGCCAAGCTGTGCCGAGCCGTTCTTCAATGCAGATGCGCCCTGCGAGAGCTGTCCGTCCTCTGCCATTGCAGAAGATATCTGCTTCTGTCCCTCGATGGTCTGCTGTAAAGTTCCGATGGCAACTGCAAGTTCCTGTGACGGTGACTGTGCGTAAAGTGCCTGTAATGCCTGCAATGCCTGTTCATTTGCGGCAATTGTTGTATCAAGTGAAGTTCCTGCCTGTGCGATCCCCTGTGAAAGCTGTTCTGCTCCTGCTGTAAGTTCGTTTGCACCTGCTGTAAGCTGATCTGCTCCGTTCTTTGCATTGTCAATGCCTGCCGTAAGCTGTTCTGCGCCTGCTGTGAGAGCATTTGCTCCCTCTGTAAGCTGTCCTGCTCCGTCCTTTGCGCTGTCGATGCCTGCGGAAAGCTGTTCTGCTCCGTCCTTTACTGAGCCGATACCGTCAGATACCTGTTTTGCCGAACTGCTGAGAACTGCCACACCGTCGCTGAGTGCAGATGCTCCCTTAGCCAATTCTGATGAACCGTCCCTGACCTTTTTGCTTCCGTCTGTAAGCTGTGAAACTCCGCCTGTAAGCTGTGAAGCGCCGTTTTTCAGTTCGGATGCTCCACCCTGAACCTGTGTGAAACCTGCTGTGAGTGTGTCTGAGCCATCCTTTGCGGAATCAATACCCTCACCGAGAGCCTTTGCGCCCTGTGAAAGCTGTCCAAGACCTGCACCAAGCTGTGCTGAACCATCCTTTGCATCGGAAAGTCCGCCGCTGAGAGAATCCGCACCGTCATTGACCTTTGTGAATCCGTCTTTAAGCTGTGATGAACCGTCCTTTGCATCCTTGATGCCCTTTGAAAGTGTATCCGCACCGTCGGAAAGTGACTTTGCACCATCGCCAAGCTGTGCCGAACCGCTTGCAAGCTGGTCTGCACCGTTTTTCAGCTCATTTGAGCCATTGAGGAGTTTGTCGATACCATTTGTGAGATCGCCCGAACCGCCTGACAGCTTCCTGATACCGTCATAGAGAGCGGCTGTGCCGTCTGACAGCTTTTCTGCGCCATCGCTTAGCTGTTGTAATTTATCCTTGAGGTCATCGAATGAAGCCGCATCGTCAACATCCAGCTTTGAGAAGATATCATTTGATACAACTGTAACGGAAGTTGTCATATCGAAATCGCTTACATCTGCTTCAACCTCGAAGCTGTCGGGGATATCAACGTCAAGTCCGTCTATCTCGTCAAGTGCAAGGCTTTCATTCAGTCCGGGGAATGCCATTCCCACAACTATCAGCTTATCACCATCTGAGATAACCTTGCCGTTCTTGACTTCCACGTTCACGAATTTTCCTGTATCAAGAACAGCGGCGCTTGCTGCCATGAACGGAACGCAGATATCTTTCTTTTCGCCGTTTATTTCGGCTGTTGTGCGCTGTTTGTTATTATATGTCCAGCGTATCACAAGATGTCCGCTTTTGCCCTTAATATTCTCAGGTGAGACAAGCTGTCCGTCAAGGAAATATTCCATCGTAACATCAACAGGAAGTTCCTTGTCGGATTCGCCCTTATAGTAGATGTCGCTTCCGTCGGCTGTCCATTCAATATTCTCACCGTCAGCCGTGAACTCCTCCCAGCCGTTGACGTTCTCAATGTTGCTGAGTGAAGAAATATCTGCGATATCACTGAGAGCGGGAGCATTTTTCAGCCAGTCGCTTACAACGACCTTTCTCACGGATGAATCATTGTTGCAAAGCACATAGACCGTCTCGTCCTTGTATGCGTCTTCACCATTGGACTTGCGTTCGGATGTATTCTCTGCTTTAGCCTCGTTATCGGCTTTATCAGCGGTATCTGTTGTCTTTCCGCTGTTCTTTGCGTATGCTATTGAACCTGTTGCGCCTGCTGAGATAATGACTGCCAGTGCGCCTGCGAGGACTTTATTATAATTTTTCATATATATACTCCCTTTCGTTCAGATGTTATTCCTTAATGGAGAAATCCAAGATGGAATTTATGTTTCTTTTCATTATCCTGTCCGAAGCCTGCGCTGGTCTTGCAGATAATACTGTCGAAAACCATGAACATGGACGGGAGGACTGTTATGACAACGACCATTGATATAAGTGCGCCTCTTGCAAGAAGCATACAAAGCTCTGAGATAAGTCCGATATCGGAATATACTGCAACTCCGACCGTTGCCGCAAAGAATCCCAGTGCTGAGGTGATAACGGATTTGATGGATGTGCTGAGCGATATTCCGATGGACTCCTTTTTGTCCTTGCCGAGATTTCTCTCAGTGCGGTAACGGGTAGTCATGAGTATCGCATAGTCAACTGTTGCACCAAGCTGGATAGTACCAATTACAATAGGTGCGATGAATGAGAGATCAGTGCCTGTATAATAGGAGATACCGAGGTTTATCATAATTGCAAGCTCGATAACTGCTACAAGGATCACCGGAAGTGTCACTGATCTGAATGTGAATGCGATGATAAGGAAAATAGCGGCGATAGAAAGAAGATTTACCACCTTGAAGTCCTTGTCTGTTATTTCGATAAGGTCTTTCGTTGCAGGTGCTTCACCGATAAGCATTGCATTCTCGTCATACTTCTCAACTATCTTATTCAGTTCGGTTATCTGGTCATTTACTGCATCGGAAGCAACTTCATATTCCGAACCGACGAGCATTATCTGCCAATCATCGCTTTTCAGCTTTCCTTTGATATCCTCAGGTATCACCTCATCAGGAATAGCTGGGCCGACCAGTGAATTTAATCCAATTGCGAACTGCACACCGTTTACCTTTTCCATTTCCTTCATAAGGCTGTCGGCTTCCTTTGCGGACATATCCGAATTTACCATGAGGATGTGGGTGCTGTTCATGTTGTATTCTTCTGACAGCTTTGTGTTCGCTGTAACGCTTTCGAGATAAGCGGGGAGAGTGCTGTCAAGTTTATAGTAGACACCGTAATTGTTGTTGCCGTAAAGCGCAGGAATAAGTATTGCAACTGCGCCTGCAATGAATACCCATGAGTGGTTCACGATGAACGATGATATCCTGCTGAATGACGGCATGAACTCTTTATGGGAGGTCTTTGCGATGGCTGTATCGAAAATAAGTATCATTGCAGGAAGAACTGTTACGCAGGCGATAACTCCGCATACAACGCCCTTTGCCATTACAACGCCGAGGTCAAGTCCAAGTGTGAATGTCATGAAGCACATTGCGAGGAATCCTGCAACTGTTGTGAATGAACTTCCCACAACGGAAGTGATGGTATTCGCAATAGCGTGTGCCATTGCTTCTTCACGGTTTACAGGGTAAATATCAAGCTGTTCCTTGTAGCTGTGCCAGAGGAATATAGAATAGTCCATCGTGACACCAAGCTGAAGAACAAGTGCAAGCGCCTGTGTGAGGAACGATATCTCACCGAGGAAAATATTCGTACCGAGGTTCCATACTATCGCAAATCCGATACTCAGCATGAAGAACACGGGGATGAGGAAAGAATCCATAGCAATGAGAAGAACTATGCTTGTGAGAACTACTGCAATTGCCGCATAGATGAGAGTTTCGCTCTGTGTCAGCTTTTTCATGTCAAGGGTAATCGCTGACATACCGCTGATGAAGCATTCCTTTGAAGTGATGTTCCGCATTTCTTCCACGGCATCGAGTGTTCCGTCAGCAGAAGTGGTGTCGTCGAAGAAAACCGCCATCATTGTGGTATCGCCCTTGTTGAAGAAATCCTTCACCTTAGCAGGAAGAATTTCCTTTGGTATCTTGCAGTCTGTAAGTGACTGGTAGCAGATGACGTTGGAAACGTGGTCAACTCCCGATATCTTGTCGGCAGTTTCCGCAACCTCCTTGTCGGTCATGCCCTCCACCATTACCAGTGAGAAGCCTCCCTGACCGAATTCATCTTTCAGAATGTCCTGACCGACCATAGTATTTATATCCTTTGGCAGGTAGGAGAGAATGTCGTAATTGACACGAGTATTGATATATCCGATAGCCGACGGTATCAGCAGGAGAACGCTTATAATAAGTATCAGCGCCCTGTGTCTGGCTACCCATTCGCCAAATTTCAGCATATTATCATCCTTTCTTAAACTATTATGTAATAATGACCGTTGTTCATTTCTATTACAATATTAGTATATGCCAAAAATGACTGATAGTCAATATCGTTTCAAAAGAAAAATTGACTATCAGTCATATTTTTGTATACCTGCACAATTTTGTATTTATTTCAAATCCCTCATTAGTCATTTTTTAATGCTTGACAGGTGACATATTCTGAGTTATAATGAGAAAAAGAGAGTTTTCCCGACCATTTGGAGCTATTGTAAAAAAGTCATTTTTTGAAAACATGAATGAGTAAAGGAGAAATAAAATGGGAAAAGTTGACATTAACAAAAAACTTAAAGAAAGCACTCTGCTAAAAGCAGCTTTCGATTTTTTCACAACAAAAGGTTTCAGCAAAACTTCCATAACCGATATCGTTAATCAGGCAGGTGTGGCTAAGGGCACATTCTACCTGTATTTCAAGGATAAGTATGATATACGCAATAAGCTGATATCACATAAATCCAGCCAGCTTTTCAGAACTGCCGTTGACGAACTTGGCGCACATTACGATGAACTTGAATTCGAGGACAAGCTGATAAAAATAATCGACAATATCATCAATCAGCTCAATGCAAATCAGTCACTTCTTACTTTTATATCAAAGAATCTCAGTTGGGGAATTTTCAAGAATGCCCTGACTACTCCTGCATCCGACGGAGATATCAATTTCACCGATGTTTACTACGGTATGCTTTCAGAAGCGCCATATCAGTTCAAAGACCCTGAGATAATGCTGTTCATGATAATCGAACTGGTGTCATCCACCTGCTATTCTGCAATTCTCTACGAAGACCCATGTCCTATCGGCGAACTGAAACCGCATCTGTACGAATCCATCAGACTCATCATAAGCAGACACAAGATCGAATCGGGCAAATAAAAAGCCCCGAATTTAAAACAAAAATATGAGGGAAAGCCTTTTGAAAAGGGAGGCTTCCTAAAACTTTTGCCCCTGACAGGGTGCTTCCAATAAAACTAATGTTTTTCACATCTTGTTTGGAGCGCCCTGTCAGGGGCAAACTTCTATTAAAAATCTTTAGAAAAAGGGAACGAGGCAAGCAACCAGGGCAACAGCATTTACTTTTTTGTGGTAAGACATAGTTATTGCGAAACGACCGTAAAGCTGTATACGCCGTCGCGCCGGAGCCATCTGCACGGACTTTCAGAGCCACCTTACC
>JAEDMD010000039.1 GCA_016303195.1 Oscillospiraceae bacterium
TTAAAGTAACTATCGCTTACCGTGGCACGAATTACCACGGTTTCCAGATACAGAACAACGCTGTTACCGTTCAGGGAACGCTGGAAAAGCATCTTTCAAAGGTGCTGAATGAACCTGTTTCCATTACAGGCTGTTCAAGGACGGATACAGGCGTTCATGCGAATATGTTCTGCTTCAATGTAAAAACAAACAGCAATATCCACACTCTCGGCTTTTGCAGAGGTGTCAACGGCGAACTTCCCGATGATATCTCCATTCTTAGCTGTGAGGAAGTCCCTATGGATTTCCACGCACGTTTCGACTGCAAGGGCAAGGAGTACATATACAAGATGCATTGCAGTGAATCGAAAAATCCTTTTGCGCCTGACCTGATGTTCCATTACAGGCGGAAATTCGACATCGAAGCCGCAAGGGAGGCGGCAGGGCATTTCGTTGGTACACATGACTTTTCAAGTTTTTGTGCCGACTGTACAAATGTTTCAACTACTGTAAGAACTATTTATTCTTTTAAAATAGAAAATAGTGGAGATACAGTGATAATGCTTGTAAAAGGCAACGGTTTTCTGTATAATATGATTAGGATAATGGCAGGCACTCTTATTGATGTCAGCGAGAAGCGTTTTTCGCCGTCGGATATGCCCCTTATCCTTGAAGCAAAGGACCGCCTTAAAGCTGGTAGAACAGCTATGGCTCACGGACTTTACCTTAACCGTGTTTTTTATGATGAGAATGAACTTTTAAAGGAGGTACCTTGATGCCAAAATACGATACTGAGGATATCGTAGATATAAAGAACCGTAAAAAAAGGCGGAAGAATCTGCTGAAATTTCTTATTTTCCTGCTGCTCGCCGCAGTCGGCACGACGGCTTATTTCACAAGGGAACTGTGGTACAATAAGCTCCGTGGCATCGGTGAACAGTACAGGACTATCGTAAATACGGGACGGCTCGCTGAAGGAAATTTCCCCATTGATATGAGCGGCGGCGCTGATTATCAGCTTACTGCCACAGGAAAGAATGTCGAGGTGCTGAGCGATACCTATACCCTGTATTACGATGTTGAGGGAAATCTGATAAAAAAACGTCAGCATTCATATACAAATTCGGTGCTTTGCGTTTCGGGCGGAAAAACACTGATATATGAAAGCAGCGGCGATGACCTCAGCGTTGAGGAGGCTGAAAATGTCATCTACGAGAAAGAATTCGATAATAATATCCTCTTTGCAAGAATAAGCCCCGACGGATCAATAGGTGTTGTTACCACATCAGATAATTACAACTGCGAACTGATGATCTATGACAAGAAAGGCACATTGGTATATGAGAGAAAATGTATGGAGCTGGTCAGCGGACTCAGTTTCCTTGCGGAAAGCAAGGGCTGTGTCATAACATATCTGGCGGCTGAGAACGGAAAACTCATAACAAGTGTACAGAAGCTGGATTTCAGTCAGGACGGAGAGATATGGACTTCACCCGGCATGAATACGGTAGGACTTGAAGTATACGGCTATGACGGAGGCGCATTCGTATTAGGCATGGACGCTTGCGGTTACGTTGACGATAACGGTCAGATAAGCTCGTATTACTCTTATGACGGCGACATGAAGGGCGGTTACAGCAGTAACGGTCAGTCGGCGATCATTATAAATAACGATGACAGACGTAAGTATATTGCCGCTCTTTTCAGCGGCGGCGGAACAGAACCCGTTATCATTGATCTTGAAGAACCTGCTGTTGACGTTACTGTCAGCGACGGACTTGCATATGTTCTCACTGAGGGGCATATGATGGCATACGACTTTAACGGTGACGTTCGCTCACTGGCACACGTAAGCGATTCGTACACAGGCTTTGTCAGATGCGGCGGTCACGTATTCTTAAAGGGTTACAACAAGATCGACAGAATAGATTATGAAAGCTGATGCACGAAAGGAGGAAACCTGCCGCAAAGGCATACGGCAGGAAAAATTATGAATGAAAGTATGTGGTGGATATTTGACGGCCTTGCTGCTGTCACACTGATAATTTTTGCAATAATAACAATTAAGAGAGGGCTTATAAAAGCCATCGTATCAACAGTCGGATTCGGGCTGTCAGTGCTGATAGCTGTTACTGTCAGCGGTTCATTGGCGGGATCGCTTTATGGTTCTGTTGTAAGGGCTTCAAATATAAAGGCTATCAACAAGCATATCTATGAGGATACACTTGTGGAATCACTGACATATGAGCTTGAAAATTCGGCATACAACATTTCTGTCAACCAGTCAAAGCTGAAGGATACTCTGAAGAAATCCAAGGATTACGATAAGGATATCTACAAATTCATGAACAATATCAACGGCAAGAAAGTGGACGAAGAAGAACCATTCATGGAGAATCTTCATATCGCTTACAGCAATGTCATCAAAAAACTTGTTTCAATGGAACTGAGAACATATATCTCTGAAACGGCGGCTGATAAGGTGCTGGAAGATCCTTCACTTTTCAGACAGGTGATCCCGCTCATGCTTGAAAAGGAAGATCAGCGTCCTGCGGCAGTATACATATGCGATAATATGCTGTCAGATGCATACCGCACTTCATTCAGACAGATAATCCTCATTGCTCTGCTGGGTGTGTGCATGGTACTCTCACTGATACTCGCTCAGTCAGCAGGCAGAAATGACAAGATAGAACCGGGATTCACAAGACACCTCTGCTGCGGACTTCTCGGTCTGTTCAAGGGTGCGGCAGTAGTTTTCGCTATCGCTGTTATAATCCGTATATCCGTTATCTACGGCAGTGACAAGGAGCTTATGCTCAGCTATCCTGCTATTGAAAAAACATACGCTTTCAAGTACGTATACGACTTTGTATGCGGTCTTAAATAATACACAGTTATAATTTCCGACAAACAGGAGGGAAACGATAAATATGATAATGTGCAGTAATTGCAACAAGCGCCCTGCGGTGGTATTCATCACATCTGTACAGGGTAATGAAAAGAAAAACGAAGGTCTTTGCCTTTCTTGTGCAAGAAAGAGAGACATCCCGCAGGTAGCAGAGTATATGAACAGACTCGGCATCACAGATGAGGAGCTTGACCAGCTTTCCGATTCAATGATGGGTATGCTCGACGGCGACGCTTTTGAAATGGGCGGTTCAGGTCTTATGCCCGACTTCATATCAAATATGTTCGGCGGCGGAGACAACAGCGATTCATCCGACGATAACAGCAGTGACGGTGCAAAGGGTCTGTTCGACTCCATCGGCAAGGCTATCAGCAACCTCGGCGGCGGAAACAGCAGTGACAAGAGCGAGGAAGATAAGAAGAAGGAAAGACGAAACGGTCTTTTCGGCGGCAGCGGCAAGAAGGAAAGAAAGAAGGAACTGAAATTCCTCGGAAGCTACTGCACCAACCTTTCTCAGAAAGCCGCTGACGGTCAGCTTGACAATATAATCGGCAGAGACAAGGAAATAGCAAGAGTTATACAGATACTTTCAAGAAGGACCAAGAACAATCCATGCCTTATAGGTGAACCCGGTGTAGGTAAGACCGCTATCGCTGAGGGTATCGCTCAGAGAATAAACGCAGGCGATGTTCCGTTCAATCTGGCTGACAAGAAGCTCTATCTCCTTGACCTTACCGCTCTCGTTGCCGGTACTCAGTTCCGTGGACAGTTTGAGAGCCGTGTTAAGGGACTTGTTGACGAAGTAAAGCGTGAGGGCAACATCATCCTCTTTATCGACGAAGTTCACAACCTCGTCGGAGCAGGCGATTCCGAAGGCTCTATGAATGCCGCAAACATCCTGAAGCCTGCACTTTCAAGAGGCGAGGTTCAGGTCATCGGTGCTACAACATTCGGCGAATACCGCAAGTACATCGAAAAGGATTCGGCTCTCGAAAGACGTTTCCAGCCTGTTACCGTAAATGAGCCGAATATCGAGGATACAGTAAGCGTCCTCCTCGGCA
This sequence comes from Oscillospiraceae bacterium, assembly GCA_016303195.1. Classification (GTDB taxonomy): domain Bacteria; phylum Bacillota; class Clostridia; order Oscillospirales; family Ruminococcaceae; genus Ruminococcus. Next base: position 3,952 of record JAEDMD010000039.1, read on the forward strand.
TAAAGAAGTATTACGAAGCATACCACCATCTCCACATCTCAGATTATCTGGTGAGAGTTTGTGCAGTTCTTTCCGAGCGCTATATCACAGACCGCTTCCTCCCCGACAAGGCAATAGACCTTATGGATGAAGCCTGCGCCTATACCTGCATCCGCTCACCTGAGATAGCTGAGTATGAGAAGATAAAGAAAGAGATAAAAGTCCTTGAAGATATGGAGAAGTCCATTTCCGAGCAGGATGAGATAGACTACAAGGCTCTCGCTGAGGTCAAGGGCAAGCTGATACATTCCCATGAGGATGAAGCCGCTCTTAAAGAAAAGGCTGAAAAAGTCGAAGTCACCGAGGGCGATATTGCTAAGGTAGTCGAGCTTTGGACAGGAATACCTGCAAGCAAGATAGCTGAGAACGAATTTCTCAAGATAGCTAAGCTGGAGGGCGCTCTCAAGAGCAGAGTCCTCGGTCAGGATGAGGCTGTTGAAGTTCTCACAAAGGCTATCAAGCGCACAAGAGTCCAGCTCAACAAGCGCAGAAGACCGGCATCATTTATTTTCGTCGGCCCGACAGGTGTCGGAAAGACCGAGCTGGTAAAGGCTCTCGCCGAGGAAATGTTCGATTCGCCTGAGCCGCTTATCCGCCTTGATATGACCGAGTATATGGAGAAGCACTCCGTTGCAAGAATGATAGGTTCGCCTCCGGGCTACGTCGGCTACGATGAAGCAGGTCAGCTTACGGAAAAAGTCCGCCGCAGACCTTATTCAGTCATCCTCTTTGATGAGATAGAAAAGGCTCATCCCGATGTTATGAACATCCTCATGCAGATACTTGATGAGGGCAAGGTGGATGATGCCCACGGCAGAACTGTAAACTTTGAAAATACCATAATCTGCATGACATCCAATGCAGGTTCTACCGATAAGAGCGTAGGTGTTGGATTCAACCGCACTGTTGATGAGATATCAAAGGATAAGGCTATGAAGGGTCTGAGAGATTTCCTCCGTCCTGAGTTCATAAGCCGTATCGACGAGATAGTTGTGTTCAGACAGCTTACAAAGGAGAATTTCGCAGATATTGCCGCTCTCATGCTTGACGAGATGAAAGAACCGCTGGCTGAGAAGAATATCGGCATAACCTATACTCCCGAAGCACTCAGCCTCATTGCTGAAAAGTCCTATGGCAAGCCATACGGCGCAAGAGATATCCGCCGTGTTATCCGTCAGGAGGTAGAGGATAAGATCGCTGAGATAATCATTGAAAATGCCTCTGAGACTGATACCATCGCAATTTCTGCAAACGGCGAGGAACTTGTGGTAGAGGGCAAGAAGGAGAACAAGACCTATGAAGCATAAAACGTCAGCCGCAGTGATGGCAGCCGTAATGGCGCTGTCACTGATGACAGGCTGCGGAGATAAAAAAAGCGGCGGTTCAGCAGTTGCGACCGAAAGCGGATATGCAATGCTGAATCCCGAAGCCGTGAATGAGAAATTCAAGGATTATCCCGACCTTGACAGCGGCCCTGAGATATACCTCAGCAACACCACCGCAAAGGCAGGGGAACTGGCTAAGGTAACGCTGTCGGTGAAGAATGCCGACCTGCAATGGAATATGTGCGGTATACACGTTACATATCCCGAAGTGCTGAAGCCTGAACTGTCCGACCCTGCGGAGAACAGAGTCCGCTTTGACAAGGGTGAAGCACTGGAAGCCGCATCCGCATCCATCTGCATGGAATGGGCAGAAAACCGTGAGCCAATGCTTGAAAAGAACAAGAAAGGCTGTCTGTTCTTCACGACTATGTTTTCGGATAATCAGGGAATGGACGGCGATATCGCCACATTCTATCTGAAAGTTCCCGATAATGCACAGTCGGGAGCGGTCTATGATCTGGGATATTTTTTCCTTGAAACAGATATGTTCAGCAATATGCAGAATATACCGTCATTCTCGAAATATGCATTCACGCATATGTATGGCGGAACAATTACCGTAGAATGATTTGCAGGGACGGCCGATGCGCCGTCCTTTGTTATACCCCGATGATTCGACCTTGATCAATGAATAAATTATAATTGTGGTGTTCGCTGACGGGAGCGGATATATATTTTTTTATTTTAACATTGCATAACATCGTCTTTTTGTGCTGTCTGAATCACTTATTATAAAGGCAACACCGCACAAAGCCCGCCTGACGGCTTTGCACTGAATCTGCGGACATATTTTCCGTCATCTTGCACAGAAATCCCTTGACATACGATAGTATGCCTGCGGAATTTCTATACAATCTGACGAAAAATCTGTCGGCGCATCTTCAGCACAAGCTTTGTGCGGTGTTGCCTAAATAAAGGGGGCGCTTATATGAAAAAAATTTTATCTTTACTTGCAGTGTTTGCCATGTGCATTTCCTGCTTTTCATGTGATGATGATAAGGATGAGGACGATATCTCGGAAACTGTTTCCGACAGCGAAAATACCGTGGATTCAGGCGATACCGTTGTTGAACAGCAGTTCAGGGAATTTGAGGAAAGCGATTTTCAGACACTTAATGTTCCGCTGACTTTCACTGAGGAAGAAGCGCCCGTGACGCTGAATAAGTTTGAGATACCCGAACTTGACTTCGGAAAGCGTATCGCTCCATGCAAAAAATCCGATGATCCGTCTCAGTTTGACCCTATTGCACAGCATCCATACACATGGACAGATGAAAACGGAGTTGAACATAAATCCGAAAGCACCTATATGAAACTGCTCGATACTCCCGAAGACGGTATGCTGACAACAGCTTCATTTTTTGATAATAAGGTTTATCTCAATGTTACGTTTGACAATTTCTGCATAGGCTGTCATGAATGGTCGGTGTATGAATATGACATGGAGAAAATGGACATGAGAGAGATATACAAATATTCGGGCATCTCAAAGGAATATGCGGCAGGTTTCTGGGTTTCGCCTGTTTTGGGGAATGATGATAAGATGATGATGTCAGGATATAAGATCGATGACCCCGAAAAGAACGTGCTGATATCCGTTGACCGTGAAACAGGCGAGGAAAAGGTAGTATATGAAAGCGACAATTATATCAATATTACGAACAGCAGAAACGGCATACTGATGGCGGAGACGGAAGATATCAACAATTCCGCTTCGAGGCTCAGGCTTACCATAAATGAATATGATACTGACACAGGTGAGCTGAGAAATATCGCTGACAAGGTAGAAACAAAGATGTACCATTTTGTGGGAAGCGAGCTGAATGCATATCTTATGAAACCGCTGGATTCAAGGAAATGTCGGCTTGTGACGGAGCATTATTCCATAGGAACGGACATTACTAACGGCAATGTGGTATATGCATCGGATAAAAAAGCCATCATGTATGAGGGAAACTGCGAGGTCTTACACACCTTTGACCTTGAAAAGATGGAGCATTATGTCACGGAATTAGGTGAAAAATCGGGACAGATTGCGGCTTGCGGAGAAAATCTCATCCTCGGTGACAGTTTTTCTTCGAGAGATGACGTTACTAATATATATTATATCATCCCAGATATCGGGCTTGCCTTCACCCTTGCCGAAAACATATCAGCAGAGATATTCAAAACCAACGGCGATACTGTCACTTTCAACGGCTGCAAAGAGGAGATAATGTCACTCAACGAAGATGACAGCTTCCAGAGAGACTATTACAAGCCGACTGCGGTATACTGGGTAACGGAGCAGTAATTCGTAATTATTGTGTGGGCTGTCGGGGAAGCCGTTTAGATCCGTACCCGTAAGGGGACACCGCAATTACGCATTACGCATTACGCATTACGAATTAAAAAGGACGGCACATCGGCCGTCCTTTTCTTAATATTTTATTTCCAGAACGCATATAGCTGTTCGGTTTCGTACACAATTTCGGGGTGATCCAGATTGTCGATGCCGTAGCGTGTAGCCTGATAGAGTGACTGTGTACCGCCGACGATCAGCGCCCACAGCATTGAGAAGCACATGAGTTCACGCACCAGCTTGCGCTTTGTCTTGTCGGTGACTTTGGAGTAAAGGTAAAATATCACCGCAAATGCGCCCAGAAGCGACTGCCATGAGAAATCAGCCATATATCGTACAGCATAACCGCTTTCCCATACAGATGCTATTATCGAAACTGGGATGATAACGCAAGGTATTCCCACATAGATGACTGCCATGATGCGCTTTTTCTTTTCGGGCATTCTTTTCAGTGCCTTTGATGCGAAGAAGTATGCGAACATCGGCAGTGCAAGGAAGAAAAGTCCCGATGAATTGAGCGTTGAAGCCCTGTCCTCATAGAAGAAACCGTTTGTGTCGAGGAACTGGAAATCTGTTGAAACGAACGGATAGCTTGCGGAGAAAGTCGGTGGATTGAACAGGTAGTTGAATAATGCGATGAGCGATAATCTCGGATGGAACTGCGCCTTTGTGAAGTCATTGATGGTCAGCGAATACTGGATGCCGAACTCAAATGGATTGCCGAAGCGGTCATAATTGTACCACATCTGACAAAGTCCGAGGCAAGCCATTGGAAGGATCGCACAAAGGAGATATCTCACACTTGCGCCGTTGAACATGGACTGTTTCTTTTTGCCTTCACTGCGTCTTCTGATGCCTGCGGCTCTTGGGAGCGCCATGAGCATGAACACAGCCGCACATATGCAGTACAGCACAAGTGTCGGTCGTGAGAGGACTGCAACAGCGAAAAGAAGCGATGATACAGCAGTTCTTGGGAGAGATATCTTTCCTCCGCTGATGATATTTGCGGAGAAGAAGAAGTATACCGCCCATGTCATGAAGCAGAATCCTGCCGACAGTGCAACCTCGTAGAAAAGCGGTCTGCCAACGCTGAACCAGATACCGCTGACAGTCTGGAGAATGACCAGAGCGGCAATGGAGATGCCCGTAGGAGTTTTCGGGAACAGCTTCTTCATGAATTCCATGAACACGAATGTAAGACCGACAATGCCGATGAGAGCGAATATCAGAACAGCGCCCTGATCGGGGAAGCAGTAGCCTGTCAGTATATGATAAGGCATGAACAGCAGGATAACAGGCGCAATGCCGTAGTAGGAGTAATAATGGCCGTTGCGGTAAACATGATCCCACTTGATATTTATTTCATTGGCTTCACGGTAAGCCTTGTCATAAACATTGTCGAAGTCGATAACATCCTGAGTAGGCTCGTCCAGCAGGTGTGTACTGCCGTTTTCAAAGGCTTCGGGAAGTTCCTGAGACACCTGATTTCCCGTGGTGCTTTTCAGCAGGAATGACCATGTGATGCCGTTGAGCTTCATATTAGTGACGCATACTGCGATAATGCAGGCGGCTGCTGTAATAATGACCGCCATTCTTCTGCAAAGCCTGATATTCTGAACGAAGCTCTTTTGAGCGGATTTGCACTTGATGACCCAGAAGAAGAACGTGCTGAGGGCGGTGATGAGGAAAACTCTCAGCCATGAAACGTCTATCGGGATATCAAGGTTGAAGGAGATCCCGTCGAGGTAGATGATACCGCCTGTCAGCGGAGATATCGTCACTTTGAGCTTGCTTACGTTGCCTGAAAGCTCCAGCGGAATGAACTGGGAGTGCCACTTGTCACGGACGGTGGTAGCCGTGCCTATTTTTTCACGGTAGATGGTAGTCTGAGTCTCGTCCATAGCGTCAATGGAGACCTGCGCTCCCTGCGAGTTATATTCATAGTACACATCAATGAAAACGCTGCTGACAGGTGCATTCAAGCCATCGAATGTGAAAACAGCCGATTTGTTGCCTTTTACAACGATATCATTCTCATCCGGTCTGTATTCCACACCGTCACCGCAGGCGAATTGTTCGGCGGTGAATCTCATTTCGGGATAATCGCCGAAATACAGGCGGTATGACTGGAGATTGAAAGCGGTGACTTCAAGGACGGAAGCGATAAACAGAGCTTTCAGTGCCATACCGAGGAGCGGAGTTTTGTTGTGCCTGTACAGTTCGCACAAAGCCATAGAGACAACCGAAGCGAAGCCGAGCAGGACAAAACCGTCATTTAGCGGGCCGAAGCTGATAAGCCCGACAGCCGCCGAGACAGAGATGAAGAACAGGAAAACCGCCGTTCCACGTGCGAAACTCCTGAGAGCGCTCAGGGCTTTCGGCATTTTCCCACCCTGAATATCGGAACTGACCTCGCTGAAAAAGCAGAGCATCGCCCCGACTGACAGAACAAACATTATTATAAATAGGAAAGTATTCATATTATCCCCCTATAAAGCTATGTTAGGTCAATGACCATACATAGACAATTATATAACAACCCCACTGATTTGTCAAGCAATTGCAAATTTAAGATAGGGCAACAGCATTTACTTTTTTGTGATAAGGCATAGTCTTGTGAAACGTCCGTAAAGCATCGCTGCGCTTGCTTTACTACTTTGTCAGGGGGACGCTGTCCCCCTCATTCACCCCCTGCAAGGGAGATAACATCCCCCTTGACCCCAGAACGTGCGCCTGCGGCGCTTTTTTATATTTTTTAAAAGTAAATGCTGTTGCCCTGATTCATTATCAAGGTTTCAATGTTGAATGATGAAAAATTAGGACATAACAAAGGACGGCGCATTGGCCGTCCCTGTATTATTGATTCAAAAGTGCAAATGTGTACCTCAGAATTCTATCTTAGCTTCAAGATATGCAACGAGGTCATTGATATTTACTCTTTCCTGTTCCATTGTATCACGGTCACGGACTGTTACACAGTTGTCCTTTTCGAGTGTATCGAAGTCGTATGTGATGCAGAAAGGTGTGCCAATCTCATCCTGACGGCGGTATCTCTTGCCGATAGTGCCGGCCTCGTCAAAGTCAACCATGAACTTCTTTGAAAGCATATCATATACTTCCTCTGCCTTTGGTGTGAGTTTCTTTACCAGCGGGAGAACTGCACACTTGAAAGGTGCAAGTGCAGGATGGAAATGCATAACTGTTCTTGTTTCCTTCTTCTCGTTGCCGTTCTTGTCTGTTGATACAAGTTCTTCCTCATCGTAAGCCTCAGTGATGATGGAGAGGAAAAGTCTCTCTACACCGAGAGAAGGCTCGATTACGTAAGGGATGTACTTCTCGTTTGTCTCAGGGTCGAAGTATTCCAGTGACTTACCGCTTGTGTTGATGTGCTGTGTAAGGTCATAGTCGGTTCTGTCAGCAACGCCCCAGAGTTCGCCCCAGCCGAACGGGAACAGATACTCGAAGTCTGTGGTTGCCTTTGAATAGAAGCAAAGCTCCTCCTTGTCATGGTCACGGAGACGGAGATTCTCCTCCTTCAGACCCAGTGAGAGCAGGAAGTTCTTGCAGTAGCTTCTCCAGTAGTCGAACCATTCAAGGTCAGTGCCGGGCTTGCAGAAGAATTCAAGCTCCATCTGCTCGAACTCACGTACACGGAAGATGAAGTTGCCGGGAGTGATCTCGTTTCTGAATGACTTGCCGACCTGAGCAACACCGAAAGGAACTTTCTTTCTTGTGGTTCTCTGGATATTTGCGAAGTTTACGAAGATACCCTGAGCAGTTTCAGGACGGAGATAAAGCTCGCTCTTGCTGTCCTCTGTAACGCCCTGGAATGTCTTGAACATAAGGTTGAACTGGCGGATATCTGTGAAATTCTGCTTTCCGCAGTTAGGGCATACGATGTTCTTTTCCTTGATGTAGTCCATCATCTGCTCATTTGACCAGCCTGCAACGTTAGTGCCGTCGAAGTCCTCGATGAGATTATCTGCACGGTGACGGGTCTTGCACTCCTTGCAGTCCATGAGCGGGTCTGAGAATCCGCCGATATGACCTGAAGCCACCCATGTCTGAGGATTCATGAGGATAGCCGAATCAAGACCAACATTATACTTGTTTTCCTGAACGAACTTCTTCATCCATGCATTCTTGATATTCTTCTTCAGCTCAACGCCGAGAGGGCCGTAATCCCATGTATTAGCGAGACCGCCGTAAATTTCAGAGCCGGGATAAACAAAGCCCTTGGATTTACAAAGGTCAACGATCTTGTCCATAACTTTTTCATTGTTTTTCAGCATAATATTAACCTCACTTAAAAATAATGGTTCTTTATTATTTTACTGCATATGCGTGGAAATGTCAAGTGTTTGGATGGAGAATGGCAGGGCAACAGCATTTACTTTAAAAATATAAAAAAGCGCCGCAGGCGCACGTTCTGGGGTCAAGGGGGATGTT
>JAEDMD010000286.1 GCA_016303195.1 Oscillospiraceae bacterium
TGCACGAGAGGGCGTCCCCTTAATAAAATATGACTTTTTCGACAAGCTGAGGGCGCACATTGTGCGCCCTTAATTTAGTTATATCTTCATTCATTTTTCTTATTCTTATTTTCTTCCAGAAATTTCTGCCATTTTTTTACTATTATTTCCTTTACCGCCGCTGACTCATCTTCTTCCGAAATTCCGTCCGCTCTCATTTTTTTCTTTTCTTCACGTTCATATTCCTCGCTGACAATTTCTTCTGTCTGCTCCATTTTCATTGAAAGAAAGTCCATGAAAGTATACGGGTCGGGGTCGAGATCCCAGAAAAGGCAGATTTCTCCGTCCTCCTCAGACATAGCCAGACGTTCGCTCATTCCTGCCGTATAGCTGAGGGCAAGATATCCGTCGGGAGTATAATCATCATTTGCACCCATATCTTCAAATCCGAAGATCTGTTCATCACCGCCGTTAATGCTGACAGTTCCCGTAAGCTGTATAAATTCCCTGTAATCCTGCGGAAGCTGAAAGCCGAGTCTTTCTTCGTATTTTGCTATTTCTTCCACGCTTGCAGGCTTGCCGAATGTCATATATGTGCCGTAGCCGTAATCGTTAATGAGAAGCTCGTTGGCTCTCCTCATTCTCTCGACACATTCACGGACATTTTCGGGCTTTTTCGATGTTTTAACGGGACAGTTTTCGTGTATCCTGTCTATACGTTCGATTATCGCTTCAAAGTATTTTCTCTGTTCTTCGGGCGATTTTGCATCCTGCTCTTTCTGCCATTTATGCTTTTTGACCTCTTTTTCGAGCTGCTCAAGAAGATCATACATTTCGTTAATAAAGAGGGTCAGTTCTCTGCAAACAGTTCCGCTTGGATGTAAATTTGATATATAGAATTCACCGTCCGCAGGCGATATCGAAAGTCTGTACGTGCCTTTTTTCGTCCAGCCTGCGGCGAAATATCCCTGCGGTATTTTATCGTCGCTCTGACCGACACGTGATGTATTGTAGATCTCCGCATTTATGAATTTATATCCGTTGGCTATCTTCAGAAAATCTCCGTAATATTTAGGCAGTTTGTGTCCCGTGAGTTTTTCGACGGAAGCGAGTTCTTCATCCGTTGCAGGCGGAGCGACATAATAGCTGTCTTCGGGATAAAGCCCCTCACTGCACAGATATTCGCAGGCTTTTTTCAATCGGTCGATACAATCATGAAAGCCTTTTGGCATTTCTTTATACGGCATCATTTATTTTTCCTCCATTCCGTTTATTTCAACAATACCCTTTTTCTTCATCATAAAATACACTATGACAGAAGCGGCAACGAGAACGATGGTAGTGAAAATACTTCCCTCGATGCCGAATTTTCCGCCTGTAAGAATAACGCTGTCGGAATCAGCAACGGTTTTCATTACCGACTCCATCTCATTCGTACCGCTGACGCTGATACCGTAGAGATTGCCCTGAGTGCAGTTCCATATGCTGTGGATGGCGCATCCGCCCCAGATGTCGTCGGTGAGTATCATGTACAGACCTGCAAACACACCGAACAGCGCAAGATTGACAAAAACCAGCGGGCCGAAACCCGGATTTGCGATATGGGCAAGGGAGAAAGCGACAGAGCTTACAGTAATTGCAATAACGGCGCTGTGCTTGCCTCCGACGGTGTTCATGAGATAGCCACGGAAAATGAATTCCTCGCTCATTCCCTGAAAGAACCAGCCTATCCAGTAAAGACCGATCAGACCAAAGTTCACACCGTTGCAGAATGATATTTTCTGTGCCCCGAAAAGAGCGCTGAAAAGAACTATGGCAGTCATGAGCGCTGTGCCGACAGCAAGTCCGATGAGATAGTGCGGAACGATTTTTTTCTTACGCATACCCATTGAGCCGAGTGAGCGCATTTCACCGAACCGACAATAGAGCATACTGATGATCGTGCCGAAAACTGTGCTGATGAGCGTCGGTATCATTACCGCAGGCGGAGCGCTGACCTTGTTTGCCACACGCATCGACTCCTCGAACGATATCGTCTGTCCTGCATCGTAGCCCATTTTTGCAAATTCCTCCATCATCGGGCCGATAGTCAGAATTGACGGAACTATCGCCTCAAAGAGGTATATCACCAGAAAAACGACAATGAATGCGATCATCATAGAGCCGAGTTCCGGCGAAGCATGGGACTTTCCCGACTCATCAAACATACCTGACTTTACTTTGAACATATCCATCCTCCTTAATGTTTATATGTTTATATTTTACCCATTGTCCGCTTATTTGTCAAGATGCAGGATCGATTTGCACAAGGCGGCAGCATTTACTAAAATAAATAATAAAAACCGCCGAAGGCGGCATTTCTGGGGTCAAGGGGGATGTTATCTC
>JAEDMD010000040.1 GCA_016303195.1 Oscillospiraceae bacterium
GGTTTGTCGGTCTGTCGAGAAGAAGCACGTTTGAGCCGAAAAGCATCATGCGTGAGAACATACATCTCACCTTTTCACCGCCTGAAAGTACGTTTACAGGCTTATATACGTCATCACCTGAGAAAAGCATACGTCCGAGGAAGCCACGGAGATAAGTCTCTGTCTCGTCCTTTACGGAATACTGTCTTATCCAGTCGAGAATGGAAAGTTCACAGCCGTTGAAGTATTCGCCGTTGTCAACAGGCATATATGAAGTAGTAACTGAAACGCCCCACTTGAAAGTTCCCTCGTCGGGCTGTTCCTCTTCCATGAGTATCTTGAACAGCATTGTTATTGCCTGCTCGCTTTCGCCGATAAAAGCGACCTTGTCAGTGCGTCCAAGTGTGAAGCTGACATTGTTAAGCAGTTTTACTCCGTCAACAGTCTTTGAAATGCCATCCACCTGTAAAACGTCCTTGCCAAGCTCTCTGTCCATATCGAAGCCGATGAACGGATAACGTCTGCTTGATGCAGGAAGTTCCTCAACAGTCAGCTTTTCAATGAGCTTACGTCTTGAAGTTGCCTGGTTGGATTTTGATTTATTTGCAGAGAATCGGGCGATGAAGTCTTTCAGTTCCTTTATCTTTTCCTCGTTCTTCTTGTTCTGCTGTTTTATCATTCGCTGGATAAGCTGACTGGATTCGTACCAGAAATCGTAGTTGCCCACATACATCTTTATCTTATTGTAGTCGATATCAACAATGTGAGTGCAGACATTGTTGAGGAAGTGACGGTCATGGGAAACAACGATAACTGTACCGAAATACTCGGAAAGGAATTCTTCAAGCCAGCGTACTGCGTCAATATCAAGATGGTTTGTAGGCTCGTCCAGAAGAATAATATCAGGATTGCCGAAAAGCGCCTGTGCAAGGAGAACCTTTACCTTTTCGTTACCCGAAAGCAGAGACATCTGAGTATACATGATATCCTCCGAAAGGCCAAGACCCTGTATCAGCTTTGAAGCATCGGATTCAGCCTCCCAGCCGTTGAGTTCAGCAAATTCAGCTTCAAGCTCCGAAGCCTTTACGCCATCCTCCTCGGTGAAGTCTTCCTTAGCGTAAAGAGCATCCTTTTCCTGCATTATCTCGTAAAGACGGGCATTTCCCATAATTACCGTATCAAGAACGCTGTACTCGTCATAAGCGAAGTGATCCTGTTTGAGGACGCTGAGACGCTCCTCCTTCGGCATTACGACCTCGCCCGAAGCAGGTTCGAGTTCACCGCAGAGAACACGGAGAAAAGTTGACTTACCGGCACCGTTTGCGCCGATGACACCATAGCAGTTGCCGTTGGTGAATTTCAGGTTTACATTTTTGAATAGCGTTGATCCTCCGAACTGAACGCTGACATTACTAACTGTTATCATAGTACCTCCAATTTATTTACTGTATAGTATTATATCACACTTCTTTCTGTTTGTCCAGTTGTTCAGATATTTACAGCACAGAATATCATCCGACAGAAAATTATTGATAAAAAAGTGAATAAAACAAGGGGCGCTATAAAAGCGCCCCATAATATACTTATACAATTATTTTGCAGGCATCTCAGGGAGCTTGTCTATCAGCTTCAGCATATACTTCTGAATTGCCAGTGCATCCTTGTTTGTAATGCCGTTGCCGGTAGATTCGCAGTCTGCATTCTTCTCGCCCTTTTCAGTGATATGATTCTTATCACTGCCTGTTTTGCTGAATTTGCCCGGATTTGCAAGTGACTGCATGACCAGTACAGCATCGGAAAGGGTCACTTCTCCATCAACGTTTGCATCTCCGTACAGAACATCTCCATCGACTTTTGCAGTAGTTGATGCAGTTGTTTCAGTTGACTTTGAAGAAGTAGTTGTCTTGCTTGTTGTGGTTGCTGTTGTTGTGGATTTTGTGGTTTCTGAACTGCTCCCACCGCCGTAAAGATCAGCAGGAAGCTCATCAAGAGTAATGCAGTATTCGCTCTGATACATCTTCTTCAGTTCGTCATAGTCCTGATAATTTTCACCGAGGAATGCTGTTCCGCCGTCCTCACCGCCGTCATACCACGGGCAGAAATACAGCCAGCCTGCATCCTCAACAAGGAGGTTGTCCAGAGCAGGGATAGTGTCATTTTCAGCCATTGCTACCATCTTCTTACCGTCGGTAAGCTGATAGAGTGAATGGAACTTTCCTGCGATAGCAAGCAGATTCGGGCCGCTGCTCTTACCGTCGCCACGGTTGTACTCAACATTGTACTTATCGTATGCAACTATATCCACATACTCATCACCGGGATACCACTTCGGTGATGATTCATAGTCATAGCTGTTGAATTCCCAGATTATATTGTGAAGCTCATACTTCTCGGTAAGCTGAGTATACAGATACTTCCAGAGTTCCTTGTAAACCTCAGGACCTCTGTCGCCCCACCAGAACCATGCTGTGCCGTCGCCGTAAAGTCCGTCATTTCCCTGTGCTTCATGGAGCGGGCGGAAGATGATCGGGATATTCTCATCCTGTAACTTTTTAAGCTGTTCAGCAAGCATTTTTATAGCTTCGTTGAAGTATTCCTGTTCCTTTGTGCCTTCTTTGAGGACATTCGCAGTGTTGAATGTGCTGTTTGAAGCCTGATAATTCTTATATGTACACTGTTTCCAGTCAACTTCGTCGCCGAGAGTATAATTCTCAAAGTCGATAGGAACATTGATATGCCATGAAGCTGTAAGGATGCCGTTACGCTCCTTTACCCATGCGATAGCACGTTCAGTTGTGCCGTCCTCCCAGCCGTAAAGCGGATTGTAGTTCATGAAATCAAGTCCACGGATAGCAGGAACTTTACCTGTCAGGTCTTCAAGGAATTCGTTCTCCCACTCATAGTTATTTTTGTGACCGCCACCGTAAATTTCCTGCTGACCTGAGATAACGTGCTTGCCATAAACGCTCTTGAGATACTTCATAAGCGCCTGTGTTTCGGCAGTTGCCTTAGAGTCTACGCATACATCGGTAGCCTTTGCATAGTCATGCTTGTCTGCCTTTGAAACTGTAACGGTGTCAATAGCCATGTAGCCGTATTTGCTTGGGAATTCGATGGTATTCTCGCCCTTGTTCATACGGAAAAGACCGAAATCAACGTCTACCCAGTCCTCGGTATAGCCGACTTTCATCATCTTCTCATTACCGTTTACAGAACAGGTCTGTTCTCTGCCATCCTCGTTAAGTACCTGAATAGCCTTTACCGAAACGTCATACATTCCGTCCTCAGGAACAGTTACAGTAAACGATAAAGTGCCGTTAGTAAGATACGCAAAGCCATCGCCTGACCATTCCTTTGGTGCAGGGCCGTAATTCTCTTTCCAGAGTGAAGCGCCTTCCATATTTTCTCCTTCGATGGTATATGGGAAAGTGGTTTCTCCTGCGGCAAATACATTAGAAATGCCTGTGAACTGTGCTGCTGTCATTGCAGCTGCAGCGGCGATAGCAGCCGCTTTTTTTAAGTATTTCATGTTTTTCATCCTCCTGTGGATATGTTTATATTTTCTGTCAGTCCTGCCTAAAGAACCGATCTTATCACTTTTATTATATGTCATAATAACGGAAATGTCAATAGAATTTAAGTTCCGAGAATGTAAAATTTTTGTGATAATTTAAGTGGATAGGTTAAATTATCAGTGAATATTACTATCTGTAAAATCATTATTGATACTTTTTGGTGGTAAGATATATTTCTTGTAAAACATCCGTAAAGCATAGATACGCTGACATCTCCCCACACTGTGAGGAGTCACCCTTGCCCCCATAGATGCCGCCTTCGGCGGTTTCTATTATTTTAAAAAAGTAAATGCTGTCGCCGTGCTGCTTGCAGAAAACTCATTTACAAATGCCTATAAATATGATATACTTAAAGTGAGGTGTTGTTATGATAAAAACTGTCACTGTCGATCAGCTTAATAAAATGAACGCTGACGAGTGTATGATAATCGATATCCGTGACGAAACTGCTTTCGAGTACGGACATATTGACGGGTCTGTGAATATTCCGCAGGATAAAATATCCGCATCAGACCTGCCGACTGAAAAAAAACTGATAATTTATTGCCGAAGCGGTATCATAAGCGGTGAAACTGCTGAACAGCTTTGCGAAAAAGGCTTGGATGCCTATGATCTTCAGGGCGGCTATGTGGAATGGCTCAGAGTGAAAATGGAAAACCGCTCCATCACCGAACAGGTCGAGCTGAGTCTGCGTAAAAAATTCAAAAAATCCATCTGGTGCAAGTTCACCAAAGCTATCAACGAATATCAGCTTGTTCAGCCCAATGACCGCATTGCTGTCTGTATTTCGGGCGGTAAGGACTCCATGCTCATGGCTAAACTGTTTCAGGAACTTAAACGGCATGATAAATTCCCCTTTGAAGTCGTATTTCTTGTGATGGATCCGGGGTACAGTCCCGAAAACCGCCGTGTCATCGAGGAAAATGCCCGTTCCATGTCCATACCCGTCCATATCTTTGAATCTACCATATTCGACTCCGTTTACAATATCGAGAAAAATCCATGTTACATCTGCGCCCGTATGCGCCGTGGATACCTTTACAGCAAAGCTAAGGAACTGGGATGCAACAAGATCGCTCTCGGTCATCATTTTGACGATGTTATCGAAACTATCCTTATGGGAATGTTGTACGGCGGTCAGGTACAGACCATGATGCCGAAACTCCACAGCACTAATTTTGAGGGAATGGAGCTTATCCGCCCTCTTTACCTCGTTCGTGAGGACGAGATAAAGCATTGGCGTGACTACAACGGTCTGCATTTCATCCAGTGTGCCTGCAAATTTACAGATACCTGCACCACCTGCGCTCCTGACAGCCGTTCAGTATCTAAGCGCCTTGAAATAAAAAATCTCATTGCACAGCTCAAACAGGTGAATCCGCAGGTTGAAAAGAATATTTTCAGAAGCGTGGAAAATGTTAACCTCAGTACAGTTATCGCTTATAAACAGCATGGTGAAGTCCATCATTTCCTCGATGATTATTATGGGGAATGAACAGCTTGCAAAATGTTATTGTATAGTGTATAATATAGGTAAAGTATACCGAAAGGAGAATTTGATATGAATTCTTTCAAGCATTTAGCCGCTCTTACTGCCGCTTTCCTGATGGGAACTTCCCTTGTAAGCTGTGGTTCAAGAAGCGTTTCCACAAATATCGTAGATACTCCCATAATCACCGTAACCATCACCGAAACCGAACCTGTTGCCATAGCCACTGAAGAAACTGAAGCAACATCCGCCGAAACTGTTACTGATACTGAAGCTGTAAAATCTTTAAACAAAGAAACTGCTCCAACTGTTGAGGAAACTTCCGAGGCTGTCGAAGTCACCTCCGATGAGGGCTATCCCGTTGTGGACGATTCCTATGTAGCGTATCACTTCCGCAGTAAAAAACAGCTCAATGAACATTTTGAAAAGCATGGTGCTGAGTTTGACGGTGATTTCGACTATCAGTCAGCCGAGGATTACGAAGAAGGCGCAAGCGATGTTATTAATAACGACGATGCCCTTTTCAAATACGAAAAAGAGGACGGCGACGGTGTCTATTACATCGAAGCAACAAACGAATTCGTCATTCTCTCAAAGGATGGCTACATCCGCACTTATTTCCGCCCGACCAAAGGAAAAAAATATTTCGATAAGCAATAACAGGTGAATTATGAATCCACGTCTGCCATATCTCAGAGATAAGACTTCCAAACTGACTTCTTCACCGGGAGTCTATATAATGAAGAACAAAAAAAGCGACATCATCTACATCGGCAAGGCAAAGAATCTCCGCAACCGTGTGAGCAGTTACTTCCGTGAAAATCCCGACCATACGCCGAAAGTTGCCGCTATGGTGTCAAATGTCCATGACTACGACTTCATCGTCACTGACAGCGAATATGAAGCCCTTGTGCTGGAATGCAGTCTTATCAAACAGCATAAGCCGAAGTACAATATCCTCCTCAAGGATGATAAGGGTTATCACTATATCCGTATCTCCGATGAGGAATATCCACGCATCACCAACGAGAAAAATACCAAGCAGTCGGGACGCTATCTCGGCCCTTATACCAGCGGATTCATCACAAAGGAAGCCGTCAGCGAGGCTAACCGTGTTTTCATGCTCCCCACCTGCCATAAAAGATTTCCGCAGGATTTCGGCAAAGGCAGACCATGTCTGAATTATCATATCAAGACCTGCATGGGTGTCTGCCGTGGAAAGATAAGCAAATCCGACTACAATAATGCCATCGAGCAGGCTGTTGACTTTATACGAAGCGGAAGCGCTCAGTCCGTTGAACGCATGGAAGCAGAAATGAACGAAGCCGCTGAAAATCTGGAGTTTGAAAAAGCCGCCATGCTCCGTGACCGCATTGCCGCTGTGAAAAAAGCCGCCGAAAAGCAGAAAATAGTCAACAGCGGTGTAGATTCCGCCGATATTATCGGTATCGCAGAATATTATGAGGGTGTTTACGTTTCTGTCCTCATGTACCGTGAAAACCGACTTTTCGACAAAGCTGTGTTTGAATTTGAAAAATCCGATGACGGTGACCTTCTTGAACAGTTCATGCAGAATTTCTACTACGGCAAGGAGGATGTGCCTAAAACTGTAATTATCGACCATCTCCCCGAAAGTGCGAAGCTTATCACGGAAATGATGGAAAAACAGTCAGGCCGCAAGGTAAAACTCCATGTTCCACAAAAGGGCAGACAGCTTGAACTGCTTAAACTTGCAAAGAACAACAGCGCAGAATATGCCGCTATACAGAATGACCGAACAGGAAAAGAGGTCATCGCACTTGAACAGCTTGCCAAAAGTCTCGGTCTTTCCAAACCGCCACGCTATATCGAAGCCTACGATATCTCCAATCTTTCCTCGGAATCAATGGTCGCAGGAATGGTAGTTTTTGAGGATGGCAGACCGCTGAAAAAGGCTTACAAACGCTTCACTGTCAAGGAACTTCAATTGCAGAACGATTACGGCAGTATGCATGAAGTTCTGAAAAGAAGGCTGATGCATATCGTCGATCAGGAGGGCGATGAGTATTTCAGACGCACTCCCGACCTTATCCTCCTTGACGGCGGAAAGGGACACGTAAACGCAGTTGCACCAATATTGCGTGAACTCGGACTGGATATCCCTCTTTTCGGCATGGTCAAGGACAATAAACACCGCACACGTGCAATAGCAACAGGCGGCAGGGAGATACAGATAAATAATATGCGATCCGTTTTCGACCTCGTTACACGCATTCAGGACGAAGTTCACCGATATTCCGTAGCTTTCATGCATTCACGGCATAAAAAGTCCACCTATAATTCAGAACTGCTTTCAGTCAAGGGCATCGGTGAGAAAAAAGCCGCAAAAATCATGATGAAATACAAAACACGTGCAAATCTCTTGCAGGCAACTCCGCAGGAACTTGCTGTTACAGCAGGTGTCAGCGAGAATGTGGCTATGGAACTTTATAATGTACTTCATGCCGATGAGATAAACTGAATGTTTATTCCTCCATCCATGACGATAATTTTATGAAAGTTTTACACATTCAGAATCCTCAAATATAGCACTGATAAAAATCAAAGGTTGCGTGACCGGTTTGTTACGCAACCTTTCTCTTTTTCATCCGCCGCATCAGATCGGAAATGCATTATGTCAACTGATTTTTCCTTCATACAGGCAACAATGAATGATAACCATTGTCGGTCATAATCCGGAGTAAAAACATACAAACTCATCAATACATTCAGACTTCGACATAGGCGCTGACTGCCATATAAGTTCGCCTTCACATTCAAGGCTGAGAAAATAGCCGTCGCACTGCTCCCATCCATATAAAAGATAATCTTTGCCATCATGTGAGAATTTCATTTCATTATCTGTGATGACTGCATCCTTGATATCATTAACGCTCATAATTCACCTCAAATTGCGGCATATTGCCTGATATAGCTTTCGATCGGTATGCCGTTCCTTATGCCTTCAAGCATAGTCTTTGCAGGATTTGTGTGTCTGCGTACTCTCTCATAAAGCGGAGCAAGCAATTTCTCCTCGCCAAGTCCCCACTGAAGCAGTCCTTCCGACGAAAGATCAAGTATACGTATAAGCTGTCGCTCAACCGCACTCTCATCAATATACTCCGGAAGTTTCTGTTTTAACAACAGCTTCTGAAGCTCTGAGGCGTTGAAGCCGTGAGAATAAATGACCTCATCGTTTTCGATGATCTCTTTAAGTTCATACAGCTTTTCTTTCAGTCCTGTGTGGAATGCCGCAACCGTAAGAGCTTCCGAAAGCGGCTGACAGCATGAACTCCTGTATTCGATAGTGCCTCTGAATGTAAGATCCTCGAACTTGAAAGTGCGGAGATATTCAAGATCGCCTGCTTCGGGAGCAAATCTGATCTTCTTATATTCCTTTCCGTCATAAAACTCACCATCAACAGAATCACGGGAGAAAAATTCATCTAAAGTCAATGGAGTGAAATTCACATACTTTCCATCACGCATCGTGCAGTAAACGGACTGTGTGCCGATGTAGTCTATAAGTTCGTCTGTATTAGCAAGAGTTTTTCCGAACATTCCAACATTGTGCGGATTATAGCCCTGCATACTGTGTTCCCACAGCATATTTCTCACACAGAGAAAGTCGGGATAATCGGGCAGATATGAGTTGGCGAAAAGTATCGCCTTGTATGGTTCAAGAAGTCCGAAAACGTTGATAACATCGGTAAGCCGATCATAATCCACATCAAGCTGTACCTGTGAAGCACTGGTGAATGTACCGAAATCAGGACGTTTATGAAAACGTATATCCACCTCATCGGTATGTTCGGGATAAGAGTGAAGATAATGGTAAAGCATACGGTAGCGCTCGTTCTGGATAGGCAGATTATGGTTGATGTCTGCGTTGGGATTGATACCCATACCTGTCAGAGTGTAGCCGTGTTTTGCAAATTCCGAATTGAGGAAACGGACATATTTTTCAAATCTTTCCTTTATCTCATACAGCCCGACGGCTTTGCCGAATGAGAGTTCGAGATTTGAATAACAACATTCAAAAGAGAGTATATCTCCTGTCTGCGTATCCCTGGCAGATGTTATATTTCCGTCAGCGTCCCTGCCCGACTCTATGAAGTTAAATTGCTTGATAAATTTTTCGGCAACTTCAATTGAAACTGCCTCGTCAACAGCCTGACCGCTGAGATTTACAACGGGCATTTCGATCTCGACTCCGATATAGTTCGGACGATCTATTTTTGTCGGTGCAATATATTTGTCATAAATAGCCTGTCTGATTTCATTTTTCATATATCTCACCTCATTAAATGATAGTAGGTTATGAGAATATTATAGCTTTATAAATCTACTTTGTAAATATGTTTTATATGATTAAGATATTGACATATTCTTTAGCTTGTTATATAATCAGAGTATAACTATAAAATTACTATGATTATAAGGTGAGCAATATGTTGAATCAATTTTCAAGAACACAGCTTCTGATCGGCAGTGAGGGAATGAATAAACTTGCAGACGCAAGAGTAGCAGTATTCGGTATCGGCGGAGTAGGCGGATACGTCTGCGAGGCTCTTGTAAGAAGCGGTGTGTATAAATTCGACCTTATCGACGATGATAAGGTCTGTCTTACAAATCTCAACCGCCAGATAATTGCCACAAGAAAAACAGTGGGCAAATACAAGGCAGAGGTAATGGCTGAACGAATGAAAGAAATAAATCCCGATGCAGATATCCGTATACACAAGTGTTTCTTTCTGCCCGAAAACGAAGATGAATTTCCTTTTGATGAGTACGATTATATTGTCGATGCAGTTGATACCGTTACAGCTAAGCTCGCACTTGTCATGAAAGCACAGGAACTAAACATTCCTATAATCAGCAGTATGGGAGCAGGCAATAAGCTCGATCCTACGGCATTTCGTGTTGCGGATATATATGATACAAAAATGTGTCCTCTTGCAAAGGTCATGCGTATCGAGTGCCGTAAGCGCAAAGTCAAAAAGCTGAAAGTTGTATACTCAGAGGAAAAGCCTACCCGTCCTATCGAGGATATGTCAATTTCCTGCCGTACACAATGTATCTGTCCTCCGGGGGCAAAGCATAAATGCACAGAGCGCCGTGATATCCCCGGAAGCACTGCTTTTGTGCCATCGGTTGTCGGTTTGATAATTGCAGGTGAGGTTGTAAAAGACCTTACTGCGGTCTGAGCGGACAGGCTTTCTGTTCCTCATCCGCAAGCACTGTTATTGTCGGATTATCACCGCATATGGGACAGTTGTGATTTCTTTCAGGCAGTCTTACTTTTCGCCAGTTCATTTTCAGCCCGTCGAATACAAGCATACTGCCTGTAAGCAGTTCGCCCTGACCTGTGATGTACTTCACGGCTTCAAGAGCCTGCATTGAGCCTATTATCCCTGCCATTGCACCTATTACTCCCGCTTCACGGCAGCTTGGCACAGCATCTTTTGGCGGCGGAGCTTCAAATATACAGCGATAGCATGGGGAAACATCGGGAACATAAGTCATAAGCTGTCCCTCAAAGCGCAGTATCCCTGCATGGCAGAAAGGCTTATGACCGAGAACACAGGCATCGTTTATGAGAAATTTTGCAGGGAAATTATCCGTACCGTCGATGATGAAATCATACTTTGCGATCATATCGGCAATATTACTGCTATTCACGTGTTCATTGTAGATCTCCACCGTAACATCGGGATTCAATGCCTTTATCGTCTCGGCGGCGGACTGCACTTTAGGCTTGCCTATATCATCGGTAGTGTGGATTATCTGCCTTTGAAGATTTGAAAGTTCCACATTGTCGCAGTCAGCGATACCGATAGTACCGACACCTGCGGAGGCGAGGTACATTGCGGCAGGTGCGCCTAATCCGCCTGCTCCGATAATAAGAACTTTTGCGGCAAGGAGCTTTTTCTGTCCCCTTACACCGATCTCTTTTAATGTTATATGTCTCGAATACCGTTCGAGCTGTTCATCTGTTAAAGCCATTTTTGCCTCCTGAAAGGATATATTTATATGAAAAGAATAAATGCATCGGAAATTGACAGCCTTGACCCCAAAAAGATCCTTCTTCTTGATATACGAAGCAGGAATGAATATGAGGGCAACGGCATCAAAGGCTCGGTAAATGTGCCGTTTGACGAGATATCATCGGGACTTTCAAAACTGCCGAAGGACAAGCCTGTTTATGTCCTTTGCAGAACAGGTGATCTCAGTGAAGAAGTTGCCGAAATACTGGAAGACCGTGGTTATGATGTTTACAACATCGACGGCGGTTATGCATCATATATTGTAAATCTTGCAAGTGCAAAGCTGTAAGTCGTATTCCTACTGATATAATAAGTATAGCATTTATACTCCTCCTTTACAAGTGTTGATGTTATAATTATTTTTTATAATAGGTAATGGATTTTTCGCATTGGACAATCTCACATCCCTGTGATATAATAAGTTCATACCAAACGAAAGGAGCGGCGAGAATGAAAAACAGAATATTCTATATGCTTGGTATGCTCCGCTCTATCGTGAGAGGAACAGACCGAATGTGCAGCAAGGGACGATGTTAAATCAGAAAACATAATTTAGCTGAAACATTAAGTGTATAACCTCCAAAAAATACATTTATAAATTACAAAACGGCTTCTTCTAAGGGGAGTACTCATATAGCAGGTTTATATGTAATTATCGGGGGAAACCTTTCTGAGGAAAGGTTCTCCCCCGTACCCCCTTCCAAAGACTTTAAACTGAAATTTTGCCCCTGACAGGGCGCTCCAAGTAAACTTTAAATTCTTACTTTGTATCGAGAGCGCCCTGTCAGGGGCAAAATTTAAACTCAAAAGTTTTAGGAAAGGAGTTT
>JAEDMD010000287.1 GCA_016303195.1 Oscillospiraceae bacterium
ACCCCAGAACGTGCGCCTGCGGCGCTTTTTTATATTTTTTAAAAGTAAATGCTGTCTGCTGAAAAAATTCTTGACATAGCATAGCAGTTTGATATATAATAAATTTGTACAGCGGCAACGGGATGTTAGCAGTCCCTTTTGCCTGTGTGCTGTACTTTTACTGCTCTCTCCCGTGAGTCACCGCCGATGGGAGCATATTTATGAAATTTACAAAAATGCATGGTATCGGTAATGATTATATTTACGTGAACTGCTTCGAGGAAAAAGTGGATGAGCCTGAAAAGGTATCAGTTGTTCTCAGCGATGTCCGCAAAGGCATCGGCTCGGACGGACTTGTCCTCATTATGCCGTCAGAAAAGGCTGATTTCCGTATGCGTATATTCAACGCTGACGGCTCGGAAGCTATGATGTGTGGAAATGCTACACGCTGTATCGGTAAATATGTTTACGATAAAGGCCTTACCGACCATACCGAAATTACTCTTGAAACAAACTCAGGCATAAAATATCTGACCCTTTCCACCGAAAACGGCAAAGTTAACACCGTTACTGTGGACATGGGAAAGGCTGTTCTTGTTCCGAAGGATATTCCCGTGAACAGCGGCCTTGACAGATTTATCTCACAGCCTTTGACTGTGGACGGCAGAAAATGGGACGTTACCTGCGTTTCTATGGGAAATCCCCATGCCGTTATCTTCACTGACGGTATCGACAGCCTCGAACTCGAAAAGATCGGGCCGCTGTTCGAGAACCATGAACTTTTCCCAAACAGGATAAACACCGAGTTCATCGAGGTCCTTGATGCTCATACCCTTAATATGAGAGTGTGGGAGCGTGGAAGCGGTGAAACTCATGCCTGCGGAACAGGTGCTTGTGCAAGTGCCGTAGCCGCTGTGCTGAACGGTTTCTGTCCCCGTGATGAGGAAATACTTATACACCTTCGTGGAGGCAACCTCGCTATCACGTACAAGTCCGACGAGACGGTGATAATGCGTGGCCCTGCTGAATTTATATGCGAGGGTAAGGTTGAAGATGAATATATTAACAAGTCAAAGGAGAATGTTGTATGCCGCAGTTAAATGAAAATTTTCTCAAGCTGGAGAAAAATTACCTTTTTATCAATATTGCAAAGAAGATCAAAGCATTCAAGGAAGTGAATCCTTCCGCTGACATAATCCGCATGGGTATCGGAGACGTAACTCTGCCTATCGCACCTGTTGTTATCGAAGCCATGAAAAAGGGCTGTGACGAGATGGGAGTCAAAGAGACTTTCAAGGGATATGAGGACAGCGGTGCAGGCTATGACTTCCTGCGTGAAGCTGTTTCAGGCTATTATAAGAGCTTCGGTGCGGATGTTCCTGCATCGGAGATACGCATAAACGATGGTGCTAAGTCTGACTGCGGAAATATCGTTGATATTTTCGGCGATGACAATACCATCCTTGTCACCGACCCTGCTTATCCCGTGTACGTGGATTCCAATCTCATGAGCGGACGAAAGATAATCTATGCTGATTCAAACGAGGAGAATGGATTTGCGGCAATGCCCGACAAGAGCGTTCATGCAGATATCATCTACCTCTGTTCGCCGAATAATCCCACAGGCTCGGTCTATACACGTTCACAGCTTAAAGAGTGGATAGACTATGCAAAGGCTAATGATGCTGTAATTATCTATGATTCGGCATATGAAGCATTTATCACCGATCCTGATGTGCCGAGAAGTATTTATTGCATCGAGGGCGCAAAGGAAGTTGCCATCGAGATGTGTTCGCTGTCGAAAACAGCAGGCTTTACAGGTATGAGATGCGGATATACCGTAGTACCTGAGGCTCTTAAATTCAAGGCAAGCGACGGCACAGAAGTAAGCGTTGCTCAGCTCTGGGGACGCAGACAGGGAAGCAAGTTCAACGGTGTTTCTTACCCTGTACAGTGTGCGGCTGCGGCTGTATTCACTGAGGAGGGATTGAAGCAGATACACGAGAATATAGCTTACTATCAGGAAAATGCACGTATCATCGCTGATACTATGACAAAACTGGGGGTAAAGTTCACAGGCGGCATAAATTCGCCTTACATCTGGTTCAAGTGCCCGAATGACATGAAAAGCTGGGATTTCTTTGATCTCATGCTTGAAAAGATAGCAGTTGTGGGAACTCCGGGTGCAGGTTTCGGAAAGAACGGCGAGGGCTGGTTCAGACTGACTGCATTTGGTGACAGACAGCGTACTATCGAAGCTATGTCGAGGTTTGAACAGCTTGTTGCCGAGCTGAAGTGAATAGTTATTAGTAAAGGGGCGCTATAAGGGCGGTACTCATATAGCAGCTTTATATGTAATTATCGGGGGAAAACCTTT
>JAEDMD010000041.1 GCA_016303195.1 Oscillospiraceae bacterium
TTCGGGGGAAGAACCTTTCCTCAGAAAGGTTTTCCCCCGATAATTACATATAAAACTGCTATATGAGTACCACTCTTAAATCCCGTTCTTCATTCTTTCCTGTTCATGTAGACACCTATGGAATGATGCTCGTATTCAAGCGAATAATCGCCAAATACCGCCACATCCTCCGCTTTCAGCAATCCGTCCGACACATTCCTGTACTTACCTGTATAATGTATCACTCTGCCTGCGGTGTCTATGTCAAAATCCATGTCAAATCTTATACATTCCCCTGCTGTCTCTTTGTCAAAATAAAACCGCAGTTCCGTTCCGTCCTTTACCGCCGTGAAGCTGTATAATCCTGCCTCATCTGCCTTTATACCTATGTCATTTCCGCTTATCTTAACATTCTGCGGATACGTCATACTGTACAGACATTTCAGCTCACAATCCGAAACAGGCACTTTCTCGCCGTCGATGGTCAGCGTGATACCGCCTTTTATCCTGCTCCCCCTGTAAAAATATCCATAGAACATTTCAGGGAAAAACAGGAACATCATACCGCCGAGGATACCGAATACAATGACAAATGCTACAAGGAAACGCAGCAGCCGTTTCATTTACCGCCTTTCGGCATCACTTTTCAAGTGTGCCGTGTGACAGGGATTTCAGATATGCATTGATGAATCCGTCGATATCACCATCCATAACTGCCTGAATATTACCATTTTCAAAGCCTGTACGTGTATCCTTTACAAGTGTGTACGGCATGAAAACATATGAGCGTATCTGTGAGCCCCATGCTATCTGGTTCTGAACACCCTTGATATCGTCGATCTTTTCAAGATGCTCTCTCTCCTTGATCTCGATGAGCTTTGAACGGAGCATTTTCATAGCGTAATCCTTGTTCTGGTACTGGCTTCGCTGTGTCTGACATGATACAACGATACCTGTCGGCTTATGAATAAGACGTACAGCCGAACTGGTCTTGTTTACCTTCTGTCCGCCTGCTCCGCTTGAACGGTAAACTTCCATTTCGATATCCTCAGGGCGGATATCAACTTCGATGGAGTCATCCAGTTCCGGCATTACTTCCAGAGCCGCAAATGAAGTGTGTCTGCGTCCCTGTGCATCGAAAGGAGATACACGTACAAGTCTGTGAACGCCTGACTCGGACTTCATGTAGCCGTAAGCATTTTCACCTTCGATAAGGATAGAAGCGGACTTCAGACCTGCTTCATCGCCGTCGAGATAGTCGAGAAGTTCAACCTTGAACTCATGGCGCTCAGCCCAGCGGTTGTACATACGGTAAAGCATTTCAGCCCAGTCCTGCGCCTCAGTACCGCCTGCACCTGCATGGAAAGTGAGGATAGCATTTGAGCCGTCGTATTCGCCGTTAAGGAGAGTTGAGAGCTTTTCGTCCTCCAGCTTGCTCTTGAAAGCCTCAGCTTCGGACTTTATTTCCTCGATGTCGCTTTCGTCCTCAGCTTCGATGGAAAGCTCGATAAGGGTAATAAGGTCTTCAAGGCTGTCATTGAGCTGTTTGAACTTTTCGATCTTACGCTCAAGGGACTTCTGCTCTTTCAGCACGTTCTGAGAATTTTCCAGATCATCCCAGAAGCCTTCCTTAGCTGTTTCCTCGCCAAGTTCCTCAACTCTTTTCTTGGCATTTTCTATATTCAGAACATCGGCAAGCTCCGTCATTTCCTTACGGTAGCCTGTCATTTCTACTCTGAGTTCATCAAGTAAAATCATAAGATACAATCCTTTCACACATAGATGTACTTATTATACCATGTTTTCCCGAACTTTGCAAGTACCACGAAAAGAAAAAATAATCAGACACCATTAATTACCCATTACAAATCGAAAAGGGCGAGATCATCCCGCCCTTTATTTTTATCAGAACCTGACCACATAGGGTGAATGTACGGATTATCAGGCATAATTTTGTCGGTGACAAGGCAAAAATCCGCCGACGGGCTGTCGCCCTTCAAGGATTTTTAACGCAGTCACCGGCAAAATTTGACGAAAAGACGTGCATGAATCCCTATGTGGACAGGTTCTCAGTTATCAATATAGATCACACCGAAGGAATCACTTGCAGATACAGGGATAAGTTCGCCGCCCTGCTTCTGGCACATTACCATTTTAACATTTTCAGCCTCAGCGATGAATGTACATTTGAGTTTCAGTCCCTCACCGTAAATAGCCGCCATAATGCGCTTTCCGTTCTCATCTGCGGCAGAACCGAGTATCTGATATGAATGGAAACCGTTATCCTCCTTATCAACTTCCTTGCCGTCGATAAACATAGCGGCTTTCATCTTCTTGTTGTTACATTCTATCTTATGTCCGTTATATTCGGTGTAGAAAGTCTTTGTATCCTTATCATATAAAGTTTCCAGTATCTTTCCCACAACACAGGCACAGTTACAGCCATCTAAGTGAGCGAATACGCTTATGTCAGAACCTGTCGGCAGTTCGCCTGCAAGTGTAGCTGAAAAGCGGATGCCGGGCTTATTTTCAGCAATAGTCTTTCCGTCAAACAGCAATTTTTCGGAATTCTCATTAACAAATACTATCTTATGATCTTCCCATTCTCCTGCATAATACTGAATCATTTCTATTACCATCCTTTAAAAAAATTGAATAGTCTGACTATTCATAGAGACATTATAACATTATATACGATATTTGTCAACATATAAAATCAATCTTGGCAGAGAAATCAATTTCACTGATAAACTGCAAAAATGAAACGGGACGGCAAATGCCGTCCCGAAGATCATTCATCATCCTCCGAATAAACGATAGCGATGATAGTTATATTATCCTTGCATCCTTTTTCAAGGGAATTTTTCACAAGGCGGTCAAGCCTGTCTTTCAGCGGTTCGGGATATTCCAGAACTGCCTCGATATCAAGGGGCGAAACGCTGTCCGAAAGTCCGTCGGTACACAGCAGAAGGATATCGCCGTACTCCATGCCGTCAAGCGGTATGAAATCCACCTTTGGTTCAGATTTGACATTTCCCAGCACAGGGAATATTATATGTCGGTGAACGTGAGTTTTCCGCTCCTCCATCGTGATAGTGCCTTCCTCATATAGAAGCTGTACTAACGACTGGTCACGGGAGATCTGTCTCAGCTTGCCCTGACGGAAGCGGTAAAGTCTGGAATCGCCCACATTGAACGTCATAATGTTGTGTTCTTCATCAATAGCAACACCGCAGACAGTAGCCTGCATATTATGAGTTTCGGGGTCTGAACGGCTGTAATCCGCCATTTTCCTGTGGATATCAAGGAGAGCGCCTTCAAGATCGATATTTTTCTCATAGCGCAGGTCACGGAGCATTTCCAGACACATTTTTGAAGCGACTTCGCCTGAGCGTTCGCCCGAAACTCCGTCGGAAACTGCCGCTATGAACGGGGCTTGTATGTTCTGTTCGGTGATCCCCGAATCCACTACTTCCCTGTTGACGAGCAGAGCGTCCTCGTTATGCGACATTACGCCTTTTTCTGTAATTCCGATACAGTAGAACATACCACACCCTCTTTCATGATCATTTGATATTATATATCTGTTTTCCGTTATTGCAGGTGATGTCGATAAGCTGCTGAACGTCCATTTCCTTTATTTCAGCGGCTTTCTCGGCTGTATAGGCTATCATTGAGCTGTCACAGCGCTTTCCCCTGAACGGGACAGGTGCCATATACGGGCAGTCGGTTTCAAGGAGAAGCCTTTCCATCGGCACTTCTGCAAGAGCCTTCAGCGCTTTCTTAGCGTTCTTGAATGTGAGAACACCTGTGAAGCCGATGTACATATCCAGCTTTATTATCTCCTTTGCCACCTCAGCCGAACCGCTGAAACAGTGGACTATCCCTCTCGGATGGTGCTTTTTCAGCAGTGTGAGAGTATCCTCAACAGCGTCACGGCTATGGATGATAACAGGCAGGTCAAGTTCTTTGGCAAGCTCCATCTGCTCCTCGAATATCTGTATCTGTCTGTCTCTGTCGTAGCCGTCATAGTGATAGTCAAGACCTATCTCACCGACTGCAACGGCTTTGGGATTATTTCTGATGATATCTCTTGTGATGTCGATATGGTCAGCAGGGCATCTGTCGGCATATTCGGGATGGAAGCCTGCCGCCGCATAGATATAGTCATATTTCTGTGAAAGTTCCGCATTCATGGCGGAATCCTCATCATCCGAACCGGGGAGAGTGACATATCTCACGCCCTTTTCGGGGAGAGTACGGAGAATCTCGTCCCTGTCCTCATCGAAAGCATGGTCGGCATAATGGCCGTGGGTATCAAAAATATTATTGTACATAGTTTACTGTTCAGCAGCCTCCGAAGTTTCCTCAGCGGATGTTTCCTCGGAAGCGGAAGTCTCCTCAGCAGGTGCATCTGTGCCGACTGTGACTGTTTCGCCTTCTTCAAGCGGAACACCTTCTTCGAGCGGAGCATTGATAGTTGCTCTCTCGGAGTTGTCAGGTTCAGCAGGTGTATTTTCGGTATCAGGTGTCGGTGCAGGAGCAACAGGAGAATCAGAGCCGAGGTTTTCGTCAGTGAAGTAATTCTCAACAACGCTCTTGATGAAGTTCTCGCTTGGGAGGAAATCCTGACCTGCATCAGTACCGTCGATGGTAAGGGAAACAGCGATGGATGAGCCGTTCTCGAACATATTCTTGATAGCGACCTTGTGGTTCTTGTAGTCAACGCTGGTAACAGTTGTATCACCAACAAGGTTGATGATGGAATTGAAGCTGCCGTCGAAACCGTCAGCGATTCTCTTTCCGTCAGCCTGATTTACCATTGCAGAAAGGAGAGCCGCACTCTGGAGCGCACGTTCTCTCTCACCGCCCTTGAACATTGAGTAGGTAACGAATGTTTCTATCTGGGTCGAGTTCATGTACTGACTGCTTCCGTCGTTCTTGAATCCTGCGATATCGACATTAACTTCATAGCTTACACCGCCGAAGATGTCGCAGGCTTTCTTGAATGAAGCAGAATCGAACTTCATATATCTGTCAACAGTGATGCCGAATGACTTCTGAACGAAATCAACAGCGGAGTTTGCACCGCCTCTGTCGTAGGAATCCTTGAGACCCTGCTGAGCGCCGTCGATGAGCGAGATCATATTTGTAGGCAGACCGATGAACACGATCTCTTTCTTGATCGGGATAGAGCGCATGAGGACGAAGGTTGAAGAACATCTCTGTTCAGGCTCGTCGAGTATCATAAGAATCGTATGGTTGTCGTCATAGGAAATAGTCTGACCTGTTCTCGGAGTAGGCTCAGGCGGAGCGGTGGTCTTGCCGAAGCCGAGATATCTGTATATTCCGAAGGCTGCGCCTCCGACTACGATAAGACCTATGAATATTGTCACGAGAAATGGTACGGCTATTGAACCGGATTTCCTTTTTGCCATGATGAATGGCTCCTTTCATTTTATATATTCTATGCCTTTCAGGCAATTTTTAACCTTATTGTCAGCAGGATAATATTGCTCCTGCAATTCACTACAAAACGTATAATGTCGAAACAGAAAAATATGCGTCGAAAGATGCATAAAAAAGTTTTCAAAAGTGGAACGTTAAAAACTATCTGCTGAAAATCGTTTATCAACATAGTTTTCCACATTTTCAACATTGTTTATTCCACGGCAATGTTTAAACACAATATTCAACAGCCTGTTGAAAACGAACAGACATTCCTGTGAATGACAAAAAATGTTGAAATATGATATTGCAAAATCGCAGGTTTGTGATATAATAGATAGAGGACATTTTCAGAATACATTGTTAATATCTTTGACAAGGGCGCATATCCTGTCCCAGTCAAGTTCTGCTCTGTCCATGATGTCATGTACATCATCCATGCTGAAGCTGTTGACTGTTTTTCCCTTTTTACGGGCATAATTGATAGTCTGCGCTGTTCCCGAATGTGATTCTCTCTCATTGAAAAATCCCAGAACAGCCGACGCATTGTCAACCATGAAATAGTTGCGTTTCCTGTAAACATCAGGATTTCTTCCGTAATTTGCATCGGGGTCACTGTTCAAAAGTATCACACTGTCAGCGCCTTTTTCAACTTCACAAAGCAAGCGGTGTGACTCACTGCTGAATGACTTTGAATGCTTCAGATACGGCATCGCACCGAAAAGTCTGATATTGCTGTTTTTCTGCTTTTTGATAAGAAGATATTCAGCCGCCCAGAGATCAGTCCCCTCGGCAAGTCCGCTGAAAAAGTCGGTATATCCCTTTGCCACAGCCATTTCGATATACTTGTAAAGCATTATCCTTACTGTCGCACGGGTGAGCTGAAAATGCTGTTCCACCCCCAGAAAAGGAATGATACTCTTTTCACGATGACCTGTTATACAGATAGCGTGTACGGTATCAAAAGCTACATTGTCAGGGGTCTCAAGCACGATCCCCGAATCAAGTGAAGTCAGCATAAAAGCACCTCCGACGTTCAGCAACTAAATATCATTACAGATTATACCATATTTTAATATATATTTCAAGTTATTTTTTAAAACAGTATTTGTCATGTCTCCGCATATGCATGGCAAACAAAAAAGAAAGGAAGATCACCACAATGAAGCCTTATCTGAAAAGAGCATGGGCAGAAGTTTCACTGCCTCAGCTCAGAAAGAATGTTGAGATAATAAAGAGCCTGAATTCACCGTCAACAGAAATAATGGCGGTAGTAAAAGCTGATGCATACGGCCACGGCGACGAACATATCGTCCGCTGTCTTGCAAATGACTGCGGTATAAAATATTTCGCAGTTTCCAACCTTGACGAAGCGATCGCTGTAAGAAAATTCGCTCCGCAGGGCGAGATACTCATTCTCGGCTACACTCCCCCCGAATATGCCCACGAGATAGCAATGTACAACATTATTCAGGGCGTAGTCTCCACCGAATACGCTCAGCAGCTTGTGAAGAACTCCGAACAGCCCATCCGCTGTCACATAAAGATAGACACAGGTATGGGACGCATCGGTCTGAAACACAGTTCTCCCGAAGCCTGCGCCGCCGAGATAGAAGATATGATGAAGATAGAGAATCTGTCAGTTGAGGGCATTTATACTCATTTTGCCGTTGCCGACAGCGACGATGCCGACAATGTTGCATACACCGACAAGCAGGAGAAATTCATCATTGATACATACGATGTCCTTGCCTCAAAGGGCATAAAGCTGAAACATCTGCACTTCATGAACAGCGCCGCAACCTGTTACAGAAACAGCGAAAGAAGCACGCTCTCACGTGCAGGCATCATACTCTACGGTCTCCATCCCGATGTGAGCCTTGAAATTCCCGAAGGACTTGAACCGCTGATGGAGCTGAAAGCAGTTATTTCCCATGTCAAGACCGTGAACAAGGGCGACTGCATAAGCTACGGCAGAACTTTCGTTGCCGAGAAGAAAATGCGTATCGCAACAGTTACCATCGGCTACGCTGACGGTTATTCCCGACTTCTCAGCTCAAAAGGCGAGATACTCGTTCACGGAAAACGCTGTAAGATAACGGGCAGAGTATGCATGGATCAGCTCATGATAGATGTTACCGACGTTCCCGAAGCAAAGGCAGGCGATATCGTCACCCTTATCGGCAAGGAGGGCGATGACCGCATAACTGCCGATGACCTTGCACAGATATACGGAACTATCGGCTACGAAGTTGTCTGCGGAATCTCAAAGCGTGTTCCACGTATATATATTGAGTGATCAGTGCTTAGAAAGCAGTTTATAAGGACGGGTATCATCCGTCCATAAAAAGGAGGATATAGAAATGTTCAGAAAATTTTTAGCAATGTCCGCTGCGCTCATGCTGCTTACAGGATGCAGCAATCCGCTCGAAAACACAAGCAGTGAAGAACCTGAGACAACAACTGCTCCGCCAACAACAACTCAGCTTATAACCGAACCGCCCACACTGCCGAAAAGTATGATATATTTCCGAATGGGCGAGGATGAAAGCGCCGAACCTTTCCTCACAAGCGACCACATCGTTGACTGCTCTATGGAGATACTGCCGAGCGATTCGGGCGAATCCACTTATGTTGTGGATATCTTCTTCGACGACGAGGGAAAGGAAATTTTCGCAAAAGCTACACAGGAAGCTGTTGACAACGGCTCTATGATATCCACATGGTACAATCAGCACCTCATAAGTGTCGCTTCTGTTGATGAAGTAATCGACGAGGGTGCGGCAGTTATTGCAGGAACTGACATGAGAGAAGCTTCAAAAATCGCAGGCTGGATATATGAGTGTATAGAAAAGCCTGAAGATAATAATTCCAACGAAGGTGAATAAAATGGCAAAAGCAATGACAATATCCTACGAGGTAGGAAACAATCTTTATCTGAACCTTACAAACAGATGCCCCTGCGCTTGTACATTCTGCATAAGAAACCATGCAGACGGCGCTTACGGCTCTGACCCATTATGGCTTGAGCATGAGCCGACAATGGACGAGATAAAAGCTGACCTTTCAAAGCGTGACCTGACAAAATATGACGATATCGTTTTCTGCGGATACGGCGAGCCTACGGAGCGCCTTGACGCTGTTATCGAAACCGCCGCTTTTCTCCGTGAAAAGGGCTGTAAGAGACTGCGTATCAATACCAACGGTCTCGGCGACCTCATCCACGGAAGAAGCATTGCCGACGAACTCAGCACCGCAATGGACGTTATTTCCATCAGCCTCAATGCAGGCACAAAGGACGAATATATGTCCGTGACACGCCCGAAATTCCCCGATGCTTTCGAGGCTATGCAGAAATTCACCGCTGACTGCGTGAAAACAGGCAAGACGGAGGTCGTAATGTCAGTTGTGGATGTCATCCCGCAGGAGCAGATCGACGCTTCAAGAGAGATTGCCGAAAAACTCGGCGCTGTACTCCGTGTGCGTACATTTGATGAATAATGCACAAATTACAACATAGAAATTTGTGAGACGTTTTGCCTGTCGCCTATGGAAATTTTGACGGCAATATGGTATAATTATCTTGTACGTATTTTCTTTTTGCGTAAATTAATTTTAAAGAGGAGAATATCTATGAGTAACGGAAAAGTTATAATCGCAGCCGCCGCAGTTACAATCTGCGCCATAGGTCTTACAACAGCTACTATCGTTGTCTGCAAGAAACTCTTTGAAAAAAAATATTTCACCGTCAGTGACGGCATCAATTAAAAGTCAATAATTTTAAAAAGAAGGTTGAATAAAATGGAAATCAAATTCACAAAGGCAGCTTCATTAAAGGCTAAGCCACAGCCGGGCGACAAACTCGGTTTCGGCCACATCTTTACTGACTATATGCTCGTTATGCCCTATGATGAGGGACAGGGCTGGCACGATCCTGAGATCAAGCCATACGCTCCTATCGACCTCTCACCTGCCGCTATGTGCTTCCACTACGGTCAGGAAGTTTTCGAGGGTATGAAGGCTTACAGAACTGCTGACGGCAAGGTACAGCTTTTCCGTCCTGAGGAGAACTTCAAGAGACTCAACAAGTCCAATGAGAGACTTGTTATCCCGCAGCTTCCTGAGGAACTCGGTATGCAGTGCCTTATGGAACTTCTCAAGGTTGAAAAGGACTGGGTTCCTTCAAAGGAAGGCGAGTCACTCTACATCCGTCCGTTCATCATCGCAGTTGACCCGTTCCTCGGTGTTAAGCCCGGTGAGCATTACCTCTTTATCATCATTCTTTCACCTTCAGGCGCTTACTATGAGAGCGGTCTTAACCCTGTAAACATCTACGTTGAGAGCAAGTATGTACGTGCCGTAAGAGGCGGTATGGGATTCGCTAAGACAGGCGGTAACTACGCTGCTTCTCTTATCGGTCAGGACGAGGCTCACAAGCAGAACTACTCACAGGTTCTCTGGCTCGACGGTGTTGAGCAGAAGTATATCGAGGAAGTTGGCGCAATGAACATCTTCTTCGTTATCGACGGCAAGGTAGTAACTCCTATGCTTCAGGGCTCTATCCTCCCCGGTATCACAAGAAAGTCCGCTATCGAGGTATGCAAGAGCAAGGGTCTTGTAGTTGAGGAAAGACGTATCGACATTCAGGAGATCGCTGATGCTTACGATGCAGGCAAGCTGGATGAAGTATTCGGTACAGGTACAGCCGCTGTTATCTCTCCTGTCGGCCACCTCAAGTGGAATGACAAGGTTATGGAGATCAACGACAACAAGATCGGCAAGATCTCACAGATGCTCTATGATACAATGACAGGTATCCAGTGGGGCAAGATCGAAGATACATTCAACTGGGTTGTTCCTGTTGAATAATTGATTTTCAGTAATCGAAAATAAGTAGGGGCGCACATTGTGCGCCCTTTTTGCTTGTAATGATTTGATGGTCGAACAATGTTCGCCCTTACATAAATAAATGAAAACAGACAAATTGTAGGGAACGGCGCCCTCGCCGTTCCACAAGGTACATATATTCGGATTTGGAACGCCGAGGGTAACTCCCTGTTGTACAGGGAGATGTCACGAAGTGACAGAGGGTACGGGCGACCGTTGGGAGGCGTTCCCTACAATCGTTTCATGTGGTTTTATTGTAAATTAACGGGCGGATAATATCCGCCCCTACAAAATATCAATCAGCCCTTACCATCAACGCAACCGCATGGGCGGACATACCGAGCTTTTCGCCTGTGAATCCGAGATGCTCCTCTGTTGTTGCCTTGACGCTTATCTGTGACACATCGCATCCGCAGACCTTTGCGATATTCTCACGCATGGTTACGATATGGGGAGCGAGTTTCGGGGCTTGTGCAATGACAGTAGCGTCGATGTTGCCTATCTTGTAGCCATTCTCAGCGCACACACGCACGACCTCAGCCATCAGCTTCATGCTGTCAGCACCCTCGAATTCGTCGGCGGTGTCGGGAAAAAGATGGCCGATATCGCCAAGCGCAAGTGCGCCAAGCATAGCGTCCATGATCGCATGAGCGAGAACATCCGCATCTGAATGACCGAGAAGTCCCACTGTATGGGGAATATCAACTCCGCCGAGGATCAGCTTTCTGCCCTCGACCAGCTTGTGTACATCGTATCCGTGACCTATTCTGAACATTTTAATTTTCCTCCCTGTTTTTCAGCAATATCTCCGCAATAGCAATATCCTCCGGAGTCGTTATCTTGATGTTGGTATAATCTCCCACAGTCATTGCCACTTTTCCGCCGATAGCCTCCACCAACTGACAGTCATCGGTGAAATCCAGACCATGTTCAAGAGCAAAATCAATGCCCTCGAAGTAGAGACTGCGCTTGAATATCTGCGGAGTCTGTGTGATATACAGCTTGTTTCTCGGCGGAGTATCGGTGATAAGTCCGTCGTCCACCGTCTTGATGGTATCCTTTACAGGCACTCCGAGAGTTGCGCCTCCGAAAACTTTAGCGTCCTTTATTACCTTTTCGATATGCTCAGGCTTTACAAGAGGTCTTGCGCCGTCATGGACAGCGATAAGCTCCGTTTCCTTTGATATCTGCTTGATGCCGTTGATAACGCTTTCCTGACGGGTAGCACCGCCTGTAACGCAGGTTTTCAGCTTTGTGATGCCAGCCTTTTCTGCTTCTTCCTTTATTGCAGGCATATCAGCTTCACGGCATACTATGATTATCTCCGCAACGCTCTCGCATTTCTCGAAAGCCTGCATGGTAACACCGATAACCTTGCGCTCTCCGAGAGGCAGGAGTATCTTGTTGACTCCGCCCATACGTGTTGAATTTCCTGCACAAACAATTACAACTGATGTGTTCATATTTATCTTGTATGATATAGTTAAGCCTAAATCATACTCTCCTTTCCCAATTTATGGTAT
>JAEDMD010000288.1 GCA_016303195.1 Oscillospiraceae bacterium
CGGTCGTTTCGCAATAACTATGTCTTACCACAAAAAAGTAAATGCTGTTGCCCTATGAATTTTTACTAACGGTATTGTAATTTTCTGATCGATGTGATATAATAATAGAAACGCATCGTTAGCAGGTGCTATTTGATTCAAGGAGGGATCGCTCATGGCTGGCTTTGAAAACCACATAGGCAAGATCGATATATCCGAAAATTACCTTACTGAGATCGTTACCCATGCTGTGACCAACTGCTTCGGAGTTGCAGGAGTCTGCAATATAAATACATTCCGCTCCGCTGTCTCAGCTATTACAGCAGGCAAGGCTTTCAGAAAGAATAAGGGTGTGCTGATACGTACAGATAAAGACGGCGGACTGATCATCGACCTGCACATCAAGGTCACATACGGCACGAATATTGCCGCCGCTGTGAACAGCATCACTCATAAAGTCGGCTTTACCATTGAGGAAGCAACAGGTCTTACTGTAAACAAGGTCAATGTTTTTGTCGATGAAATGATAGCTTGAAATTCTGTCCGCAGGATGGAACGGACAGGGATTATACAGAATTGGAGGAACACACGGTGATAAACGGTTCTTTGCTCAGAAACGCAATTATCTCGGCTGCTATTACTATCAGCAACAGGAAGCGTGAAGTCGATGAACTAAACGTCTATCCTGTGCCCGACGGCGATACGGGTACTAATATGTCCATGACCATCGGCAATTCCGTTGCCGAACTGAAAAGACTGGACGATAAGGCAACTGCCGCAGAGGTAGCTTCAACTGCCGCTTCTGCATTTTTAAGAGGCGCAAGAGGCAATTCGGGAGTTATTCTCTCTCTCATCTTCCGAGGCTTCTCAAAGGGACTTGCAGGCTGTGAAGAAGCAGGCTGTGAGGACTTCGCAAAGGCTCTCAAATTAGGCGTTGAGGCCGCATATAAGGCTGTAATGAAGCCTGTTGAAGGCACTATCCTGACGGTCGTAAAAGCCGCCGCTGTCAAGGCAAGGGATATCTGCAATGAGACTAATGACGAGGTAGTTTTCTGGCAGGAGGTCTGTGCTGAGGCTAAGGAAGTTCTGTCACGGACTACGGAAATGCTCCCACAGCTTAAAAAAGCAGGCGTTGTAGACGCAGGCGGAATGGGACTTGTTATAATTTTTGAAGCTATGACGGCTGTTTTCGCAGGCGGAGAAATAGCAGTCTCAGAGGAAACTTCCGCAAATACGGAGGTCACTTCCGACTCTTTCCGCACCGCTGTAAGCGAGTATGACGATGATATAACATTCACGTACTGCACAGAGTTCATGCTTGAAAAAAATCAGGGCTGTCCCGATGTTTCCACGCTCCGTGCATATCTCGAAACTATCGGCGACTGCGTTGTTGTGGTGGATGATGAGAAGATAATCAAAGTCCATGTCCATACCGACAATCCGGGCAAGGCATTGCAGAAAGCCCTTGAATTCGGCTATTTCATCAATGACCCGAAGCCGAAGATAGAGAATATGCGTATCCAGCACGAAAACAAGGTAAAGGATGCAAAAGCCGCTGAGGAGGGGTTCGTTCCTGCCGAACCTGAAAAGGAATTCGGATTCGTTGCAGTAGCCGCAGGTCACGGACTTGAAGCAATGTTCACCGATCTCGGTGCTGATGTTGTGGTAAAGGGCGGACAGACCATGAATCCGTCAACAGATGACATTCTGCGTGCGATCATGAAAACTCCTGCACATAATGTATTCGTACTGCCGAACAACAAAAACATCATCATGGCGGCTGAACAGGCTGTAAAACTCACCGACAGAAAGGTGTGTGTCCTCCAGACGAGGACAGTTCCGCAGGGGATTGCCGCAATGCTGGCATTTGACGAATCTCAGGGACTTAATGACAACAGGATAAATATGACCAAAGCATTTGAGAGAGTGTCAACAGGTCTTATTACCTTTGCCGCAAGAAATTCCGAATTCGAGGGACATCAGATAAAGGAGGGCGAGATACTCGCTCTTGAAAACGGAAAGCTGTCCTTCACAGAAAAGGATATCAACAAGGCAACATTGAAGCTGGTCAAGAAGCTGGCGAAGGGCGATATCAGCTATATCACGCTCATTTACGGTGCTGATGTGACTGAGGAGAATGCCGAGGAGTTACAGCAGACTATCCAGTCCAAGCTGGGCGACAAGATCGAGGTAATGCTCGTCAACGGCGGACAGCCTGTCTACTATTATATTATTTCCGCAGAATAAGTCAAAGGGGCGCAGTGATGCGCCCTTCAGCTTGTCGAAAAAGTCATATTTTATTAAGGGGACGCCCTCTCGTGCAGGG